>JBJFHZ010000114.1:0-5221 GCA_051894075.1 Eubacterium sp. | reverse complement strand
ACGCTGCGGGGGACTCGAACCCTCGACCTACTGGTTCGTAGCAGTGTCGATAGCCGTTAAATAAGCCCTAAACAGCGGTGTTTAGGGCTTTTCTCGTCCGATTTTTTCGCCTAATTTTCACGTGGCTCACTGTTTCTTCAACCTCGTTATCCTGTGTAGCCGTCAAAATAGGCGTCAAAAATAATACATATTTAATAATTCTCTGCGTTGATTTCGAAGAATGCCTTTGGATGAGCACAAACAGGGCAAATTTCGGGCGCCTTTGTGCCAACTACGATATGACCGCAGTTTCTGCACTCCCAAACCTTAACCTCGCTCTTTTCGAAGACCTGAGCGGTTTCAATATTTTTGAGCAATGCTCTGTATCTTTCCTCATGGTGTTTCTCAATAGCGGCAACTGCTCTAAACTTAGCGGCAAGATCAGGGAAGCCTTCCTCTTCAGCTGTCATAGCGAAGCCCTCGTACATATCTGTCCACTCATAGTTTTCACCGTCGGCAGCAGCCTTGAGGTTTGCAGGTGTGTCGCCAAGCTCTGCTAACTCCTTGAACCACATCTTTGCGTGTTCCTTTTCGTTATCTGCTGTTTTGAGGAAGAGAGCAGCCATTTGCTCATAGCCCTCTTTCTTTGCAACGGAAGCGAAATATGTGTACTTATTTCTTGCTTGGCTCTCGCCTGCAAATGCTTCCTGTAAGTTCTTCTCTGTTTGAGTTCCTGCGTATTTGTTTGACATAGTTTTATTCTCCTTATCATTTGTTTTTTCGTTGTTTGGAATTAATCTTAATAATTTTTTTGCCGGCTTAATCGGAAAATCCTTTGTTGGGGGATTTTCAATAAGTTCCTCTAACATTTTATGAGCATTGTCGCTTTGAGGAAGCATATAGCCTGCCTCTCGAACAATATCCTCTGCAACAATTCTCTCCGATTTTGATATTGCTTTCATTAGTCTTGCAAGACCTGATTTGTCGGTTTCTTCGGCAATTTGCCTTGCCATAACTTCACCATTTGATTTGCTTTGTGCAAGATCATTGAGGACCGATACAACCGAGCTTGATTTTGCCTGTTGAGGCGGTAGTTCAAGAGGGACTAAGCTGATTGCTCCGCTTGGGCAGGCATCGGCACAAAGACCGCATCCGTCACATTTTGTAGTATCAATAATACTGTTTTCGGTATCAGTTGCACCATAGGGGCAAACATAAAGGCAAAGACAATCCTTGGTGCAAAGTCGAAGATTTCTAACTGCAACTTTTTTCATAGCCTAAACCTCCTTATATCTTTTCAAATTTGAACGGCGGAACCTTACATACAGGGCATAGCTCCGGCGGAGCCTCTCCTATGTATACAAAACCGCATACCGTGCATACCCAAATATCAGTGTCTTTAAGCATTGCTTCGCCTTCGTTCAGGTATCTGTTTACAAGGGATGATAACATTCTTGTTACCTTTTCACCCCAAACGCAAATTCTTGCCGCACCTCTGTCATTATTGCTGTCGGCAGTTGCTCTGACAGTAGGATAATTGTTAATATCCTACTGCAAAAGTCTTACAACCTCCTGCACGGTAACATCATCAATTGCAGGTGTTACTGCAGTGAAATAATCTGCAAGCTCATTGAACAAATCGGCTTCCTGTTGCTTGTATTGCTTTTCACAGCCACGGGCAAGATTTGAACATACTGCCGCCAACTGACCTGCTGAAAGCTTTTTCAAATCGGCAGTTTCGGATTTTTCAACAATCGGAGCCACCGAAACAATAGGCTCTTCTGCCTTAAAATCCGATTTTGACGCTCCGCAAAGCGGACACTTCCAATCGGCGGGCAACTGTTCAAATGGAACCTTTTGCTTGTCATCATCATAAACATATCCACAGATTTGACAAACATATTTCATATAAATCCCTCCTTTATTTATCCATACCGCAGGGGTATGATTTTTCACTGATTGATTTTTCCTTTATTACGCTTTCATAGAAACGGTAGCCACCTGAAAAGTTATAGCAATCAAATCCGTTTTGAGCAAGAATTCGGCAGGATATGTAACTGCGAAGCCCGCTTTGGCACATAACATAAAGAGGTTTTGATTTGTCTATCTCATTCATTCGGCTTCTTAGTTCGTCAACGGGAATATTTATAAAACCGTCAACATGTCCTCTTGAATATTCAAAGGGTGTTCGGGTATCAAGAAGCGTAATGCCGTTTTCATTTTGAAGCCTTGATATATCATCCCAATGAAATTGCTTCATTTTTCCTGTTGCAATGTTTTCAATTACGAAGCCTGCCATATTAACAGGGTCCTTTGCCGAGGAATAGGGCGGAGCATAAGCAAGATCTAAATCCTTTAAGTCGCTTGCGGTTGCACCGAAATTCATAGCAGTAGCAAGAACATCTATGCGTTTGTCAACTCCGTCAAAGCCAACAATTTGAGCACCGATAATTCTTTGAGTTGATTTTTCAAACAGAACCTTCATTGTCATAACTCTGCCACCGGGATAATATCCTGCGTGCGACATAGGAGAAAGGACGATTTTGTCGTAATCAATTTCGGATGTCTTTGCAAGCTTTTCCGTTAAGCCTGTACTTGCAACTGTCATATCAAAAATCTTTATTACCGAGCTACCCATTGAGCCTTTATAACGGCTGTCTCCACCGCAAATATTATCAGCCGCAATTCTGCCCTGCTTGTTTGCAGGACCTGCCAAGGAAATCACTGCGTTATTGCCTGTAATACTGTGCTTAACCTGAACTGCATCGCCGACAGCATAAATATCCTTTACCGATGTTTCCATTGTGTCGTTTACAACAATGCTGTCCTTAATTCCAAGCTCCAAGCCTGCATTTTTTGCAAGAGTGCTGTCGGGAGTTACACCGATTGCAAGAAGTACCATATCGGCATTAATCGGATTCTCATCCTTTATTAAAACATCAACGCCGCTTTCAGCTTTTTCAAAGCCCTGCACCGAGACGCCGAATTTCAGCTTAACACCGTTTTTCCTAAACCTCGAATGAACAAGCGTTGCCATATCATAGTCAAGAGTGTTGAGAAGATGGTCGGGTCTTTGAAGAATTGTAACATCAATGCCCATTTCGTTAAGATTTTCGGCAACCTCTAATCCTATAAATCCGCCACCGACTACAACAGCCGATTTCGGTTTGCATTCATCAACAAAGTCTTTAATTTTGTATGTATCCTCAACGGTGCGAAGAGTGAATACATTATCTAAATCAATGCCCTGAATTTGAGGTTTTGTTGGTTTAGCTCCTGTTGAGATCAAAAGCTTATCATAGCTTTCTGTGTAAACCTCGCCTGTTTTGAGACTTTTAACAGTAACGGTTTTACTTTCGGGATTGATTTCCAAAGCCTCGTTTTGAACACGAACATCAATATTAAATCTTTCACGGAAGCTTTCGGGAGTCTGCAGAGTCAGCTCCTCTTTATCATCAATTACACCGCCGATATAGTAAGGCAGTCCGCAATTTGCATAAGAAATATATCCGCTTTTTTCAAAAATGATTATTTCTGCTTTTTCGTCAAGTCTTCTTATTCTTGCCGCGGCAGTTGCACCTCCTGCAACACCGCCGATAATCAGTATCTTCATATATTACCTCTCAATATCATATTGCCAATCAATTATTCCGCCGAATTCCTTAACATTTGTATATCCCATATCTGCAAGGGACTGTGCGGCGATTTTGCTTCTTCTTCCGCTTCGGCAATATACAAGAATAAGCTGTTCTTTGTCGGGTAGCATTTCCTCTGCCTTTTGCTCAATTTCGGTATATGGAATAACGATTGCACCCTTTATATGACCTTCGTCATATTCGCTTTGCTCACGGGCGTCAACGATTATATAATCGCTTTCCTCGTCCATAATTCTTTTTGCCTCGTCCTGTGGAATTTGATAATACGTTCCGATATTCATCTGTGTTGCCTCCGTTTGTTCTTTGTTTGTTTTTTGAGTGCATCCTGCAAAGACAGTTACTATCATAATTATTGCTAACGCAAATAATATTATTTTTCTATTCATTTATCATTGCCTCAATTTGTTCGATACTTCTAAAGCCGACAGCCCCGTTGACAATCTTGCCGTTTTTTACAACAAATAATGCAGGTATGCTTGCAATCTGAAAGGCTGATGCAAGTTCTGTTTCGTTATCAACATTTACTTTGCCAACCTTGATTTTGCCGTCATATTTTTCTGCAATTTCCGATACAACAGGTGATAACATTCTGCACGGCCCGCACCACTCAGCCCAAAAGTCAAGCAATACAGGCTTGTCCGAATTTACTACCTCGTTTTCAAAGTTTTCTTTGTTTATAATTAACTCTTTCATAAAAAACACTCCTTTATTTGTATTATTGAACCCTTGTTCTGCTCATATAATAACAAATAAAGGAGCGTTTGTATGTGACAATGTCACATTAAATGAATTTTTTTAATTTTTCTTTATCCTTAATTATGATTTTTCCTCTCTGCAATTCAATAACATCATATTCTGCAAGATATTTAAGTGCCTTTGTAACAACCTCTCTTGCACTGCCGATATATTTTGCAATCTCATCATGAGTTATTTTTAACTCAGTTGTATTATTTCTATTAGCTTCATCAAGAATCAGCCCTGCAATTCTTTGGTCAATTTTCTTAAACAGTATTTGTTGCATTGTCCACATAACATCGGAAAATTTTTCGGTTGCCGCTTTGTGCAGATAAAGCTCTGCATATACATTATTTTTAATAATTTTGTTTAGACATATTGACGGCAAAACAATAACCTCGGTTTTTTCGCTTGCTTCAATAAGAACATCAAAATCAATTGTATCCATAAGACAGGAGGCAGACAAAACGCACACCTCGCCTGTGTTAACTCTGAACAGAGTAACCTCCCGTCCCTCGTCGGAAAGAATATACACACGAAGCTGACCTGAAGCAACTGCCATTAAGCCTTTACAGGTGTCATCCGCTTTGTGCATTATCGTACCTTTTTCATATGCTTTTGTATAACATTCGTTTGATACTTGTTGTTTTTCTTCATCCGTCAACTTTTCCCAAAACGGGAATATGTTATATTGCTTCACATTATTTTACCTCACTACAAAATTCCATTGAAATTATAGCACTAAATAATTCTGTTGAATATATACATCATATACTATCGCCTATCAGAAAAATTACACATCTGCATCGCAACTCCATCCGGCATAGTCGTGAATCCATACTTCTCGTAGA
>JBJFHZ010000113.1:0-27834 GCA_051894075.1 Eubacterium sp. | reverse complement strand
CCTCTGTCTGTAAAATTAACCTTAACAGGAGGCAGTAAAATGGATTACAGAATTGAAAAAAGAGATGCATTTCAGGTTGTTTGCAAGAGAAAGAGCGTAGGTAAACCCAAGTCGGCAAACGCAACATCCGATATCACCGCAATGTGGAAGGAGTGCGGTGCAGACGGAACAATTGATAGACTCATTACCTGTTTGCCGAAAAATCCGGTTATGAAAGGACTGCTCGGCATTTGTTTCTCAGACCAGTTAAATGCAGAGCAATTTCCATATGGAATCGGTGTTGAGTATGACGGCAGAAAGATTGATGATGATTTGGAAGTTGTAGAAATTCCGGCACATACCTATGCGGTGTTCACTAGTAAAGGTAAAATGCCCGACGCTTTTATTGAAACCTACCACAGAATAGTTACGGAGTTCTTCCCGCAAAGCACGCAATACGAATATGCCGAGGGTATAGAATTTGAGGTTTATCCGTCGGCAGATACAACCGACCCAAACTATCATTGCGAGATTTGGGTTGCTGTGAATGAAAAATCCGAGTAAGAGATTTAAAATGCAATAGATAACCCTGAGAGAGTATCCACTCTTTCAGGGTTATTTTTTGCCTATTCGTAAACTACAGGAAAAAGCCCAAATTCTATATACTCTAATTACAGGGGAAGTGGAGGTTTTGACATAAGTAACAGTTTATCAGCTGTACAATGGTATTCCTAACTATTGACTATCCGGCGAAAAGTTAGTATAATATAAGGAACTAATTGAATATATTATACTTTATATAAAAAGAAGGTAATAAAATGAGATCAGATTTAATTAAGAAAGGTCCGTCAAGAGCTCCTCACCGTTCTCTTTTGAGAGCACTTGGTATTGACGAGCTTGAAATGGGCAGACCTTTTGTAGCCGTTGTTAATTCAAAAAGCGACTATATTCCGGGCCATATGCACCTTGATAAAATTGCAGAGCAGGTCAAGGCAGGTATAAGAAACGCAGGCGGTGTTCCCTTTGAATTTAACACAATCGGTGTTTGCGACGGTATCGCAATGAACCACAGAGGAATGAAATATTCACTTTGCTCAAGAGAGCTTATAGCAGATTCAATTGAAGTAATGCTTACGGCTCATCCGCTGGATGCAATTGTGTTTATTCCTAACTGTGATAAGATTGTTCCCGGTATGCTTCTTGCCGCTTGCAGACTTAATCTGCCCTGTATCTTTATCAGCGGCGGTCCTATGCTTCCCGGTAAAAGCACGGAAACTCCAAACAGAATCGGACTTTCAGAGCAGTTTGAGTACGTAGGTGCAAATGCTGTAGGTAAAATGAGTGACGAAAATCTTGAGTCCTGTGCATTTACTGCCTGTCCAACCTGTGGCTCCTGCTCCGGTATGTACACTGCAAACTCAATGAACTGCCTGACGGAAACTATCGGTATGTCACTTCCCGGTTCAGGTACTATTCCTGCAGTAATGAGTGCAAGACTCCGCCTTGCTAAAATGGCAGGTGAAAGAGTTATGACTCTTCTTAAAGAGGATATTAAGCCCTCAGACATTATTACAGAAAAAGCAATCGAAAATGCTATGCGTACTGACATGGCTATCGGCTGTTCAACAAATACTATTCTTCATCTTACTGCAATTGCTCATGCGGCAGGTCATGATATCAATCTTAACGACCTTGACGCATACGGCAGGAAGACTCCTCAGATATGCAAGCTTAATCCTGCTTCATCTGTATTTATCACAGACCTTAATGACGTAGGCGGTATTCAGGCTGTTATGAAGGAGCTTGCAAGAGGCGGGATGATTAATACAGATGCTCTTACAGTAAACGGAACTGTTGCAGACAGAATTGCACAGGCTCCCGACGCAGACGGTGAGATTATACATACCCTTGAAAATCCGTTCTCAGCTGATGGTGGTATTGCTGTTCTTACAGGTAATCTTGCAGAGGAAGGTGCTGTTGTTAAGAAGGGTGCAGTTGCTCCCGAAATGATGCAGCATAAAGGTCCTGCAAAGTGCTATAACAGCGAGGAAGAAGCAATTGAGGCTATCACAGGCGGTAAGGTTGTTGCCGGCGATGTTGTAGTTATCCGTTACGAAGGACCTAAGGGCGGACCGGGTATGAGAGAAATGCTTTCTCCAACCTCTGCTATTATCGGTATGGGCCTTGGCTCATCTGTTGCACTTTTGACAGACGGTCGTTTTTCAGGTGCTACAAGAGGTGCATCTATCGGTCATGTAAGCCCTGAGGCTGCAATGGGCGGTACAATTGCTCTTGTTGAGGACGGCGACGAAATTGAAATTGATATTCCTGCAAGAGCTCTTAGGGTTAATGTTTCAGACGAGGTTCTTGCTGAAAGAAAAGCAAAATGGCAGCCTCCTGTTCAGGAGCTTTCAGGATATCTTAAGAGATATGCTCAGCACGTAACAAGCGGTTCAAAGGGTGCAGTTTTTGAGGACTGATCCCGAGGAAAAACATATGAGTGAGAAAAACGGAAAAAGCAAAAAGCACAGCCATAAGCCTAAAAATATAGTAAAGGACTATGTGCTGACAAATATTGTATTTCTCGTTATTTTGCTTGGTGTAACTGTAGTCGTGGTTTTCGGGGCGCTAAAGCCTGTTACCGCAGTTGTGCATAAAGTCGAGGCGGCGGCAGATATGAAGGTTGGAGATATTACCCTTGACAAAGCCGCAAAGATGAAGTCTTACAGTAAAGAAAATGCAGAATACGGAGATTATGTTGCGAATATAACCTGTGAAAGCAGGGGAATTAATACGCCTGTCTATTTAGGTCTTAATCGTGTTTCGGCAAGGTACGGAGTTGGACTGTCAAGTGAGAACAGCTTTTTCACCGAAAAGGGCAGTGCTGTTGTTGCAGGATATGATGAAACCTATTTCGGTTCACTTAAATATGTGGAAAAGGGCGATATAATCACGGTCACAACTGCTGACGGTGAAGTAGCATATGAGGTGAAGGATGCTTTTTACGAAAGCAGTGATATGAGCCTTGACGGTATTAATAATGATTTGGTGCTTTATTCCTCTTTTTCTGATTTCTCTGAAAATTCAGGTAAATTCTATTATGTTTTTGCCGATAAAATAAATGGGGAGGGTAATTGATATGAGCGAAAACTCCCACGATACAAAAGGCAATATCAGAGTAAGAGCTTTTTTGTCATTTGTGCTTTGTGTGCTTATTGTATTGTTTAGCCTTTCCTTTTGCTTTAAAACCGTGTTTACTAATGCTTCTTATATTGAAAGGAAGCTGACATCCTTCTCCTATGTTAATTCATACAGAGAGGATATTACAGCCTATGCCTCTGACTGCTTTATTAAAAACGGTATACCTGACGATAATCTTGAAAATGTAATTACGCAGGAAAAGGCACAGGAGCTTGCAGAAAATTATATAAACAGTATTTTAAGGGTAAAGGTCGGAATTACAGCCGATACTGTTTCACAGTCCTTTGACCTTTTAAGGTCTGATATTGATAAGGAAATAAAACAGCAGATAGAAAATACCGATTATGCTTATGATGAAAATACTGCTCAGAATATAGCCCAAAGAATATCTGATTATGCAAGCCAACGGCTTAATATTCAAGGCGCTTCATATATTGAAGCAATATCAAATATAGGCTCTGTTGCTTCAACGGTTGCTTTTGTTCTTCTGGCAATATTCAGCATTATTTTAGCTGTGATAATCTATTTTGTCGGAGCAAAAAGATACAGAAGCGTTAGGGCAATTGGCATAAGCTTTATGTCGGCAGGATTTTTTGATTTATTTCTTTCCTTGATTGTAATAATAATATCAAAGGTAAAGAGTGTGGATATTTTTCCGCTTTATCTCAGACAGGCGTTTATGAGCTATGTTTACGGTTCAATCGGCGCTGTAGCTCTTGCAGGCGGAATACTTCTTTTAGTTTCATTAGTTTTTATCACATTTGTGTGGAAAATGAAACGTGACGAAAAATAAAAGGCGGTGCTTTTATGGATAATGACGTTGCTATTTCAGTAAACAATGTCACTATGTCCTTTGTTCTTAATAAAGAAAAGGTGGACAATCTTAAAGAATACGTAATCAAGCTTTTAACAAGAAAGCTTCAGTACAATAAATTTGATGCTTTAAAGAATATCAGCTTTGAGGTTAAAAAGGGTGAGCATCTTGCTATTATGGGACTTAACGGCGCAGGAAAAAGTACCCTTTTAAAGACAATAGTAGGAGTTTATAAGCCCACAGAGGGAACTGTTAAAAAGCAGGGCGTTATTGCTCCTTTGCTTGAGCTTGGTGCAGGCTTTGACGGCAACTATTCCGGCAAGGAAAATATTTTCCTATACGGTGCAATTCTTGGCTATGACAGAGAATATATAAAGTCAAAGTACGATGAAATTATTGAATTTTCAGAGCTTGGAGATTTCATAAACGTACCGGTAAAGAACTATTCCAGCGGTATGAAGGCACGCTTGGGCTTTTCAATTGCAACTGCTGTAGAGCCTGATATTCTTATTCTTGATGAGGTTTTGTCAGTAGGTGATGCCGGATTCAAAAAAAAGAGCCTTGCAAAAATCAAATCAATGTTTGATAAGGGCGTAACGGTTCTTTTTGTTTCCCATAGTATTGAGCAGGTTAAAGCAATTTGCGATAAGGCAATTTTGCTTGAGCACGGTCAAATTATCGCTCAGGGTGATGTGGCTGATGTGACTAAGGTGTATGAGGAAAAGGTGCAGAAGAAAAAGTCATCACCTAAAAAATAATAACATAAAATAAAAATTCCGATGAATTTTCATCGGAATTTTTTTATATCAGTATATATGAGATTCGGTTATTCGGATAAGACTGCCGTCTGCGGCATCAAAGGTAACATATACTATTGCTTCAAAGCTCAGTATACGGTATCGTCTGTAACCGAAGGTCAGTTGATATTCGTCGCCGTTTTTTTCTATCGTTACATCGCAGGGGTTTTGATCGAGAAAATAATCGGTGATTTCTTTATAGGCTTTGCCTTTAAAATGATCCTCGTTGCAGACTGCTTCTGTAGATTTAACGATTTCCTTGCTTGCCCTAATACTACAGTATGGCATATATGTCATAAATGAGATAAAATTTCGTATGCCTTTTGCCTGAAGGTAAAAATCTTCGTTAGCCGTGTAATAATTTACAGAGCCTTCAACACCGCTTATATAACCGTTATAGCTACCGTCATCGTATTCGTCTACAATTTCAAAATCGGGAAATTTGCTTTTGATATACTCTTTATCCCTGTATCCGCCGTTTTCCGCCATTTCAAGCATTGTGGGAAGAGTACTGTTTTTATATTCTTCACCGTACTTGTGAGTTTCATTTATTATCCGGCCGAAAAGTACACAGCCTGCCACTAATGATATGATAGCTATAGAGGTTGTAAATTTAATATAAAAATGCTTTTTCTTCAAATCTCTTTTTGTGTTTTGAAATGATGCAGTTTTCCTGTTATAGCTTATAGTGAACCAAGCCGTGAAAAGTGTAAAAATGCCGAATAAAAGGAAAATCAAACTAACTGCAACAGAAAAACTGAAAGCATGATATGCGCATATTGTAATTAATATCAGATTAAAAACAGAAGCCGTGGTGCTTTTGTTTTTTACTGCAATAAGCGAGCAGAGAGAAAGACCGCAACCATTAAGAAGGGCAATAGTTAAATAGTAAATCTGCTCATAATTGTTTTTATCTGAAAAATCGTGGCTGTTAATTCCGATATAATACACTAAACAGGTGAATACGGCTGATAATAAGTAAAGAAAAATACGCAAATAATCCAAGCCGTTTTCACGGTAAACCTTGTTTATTTGCTCACCAATAGGCTCAGCCTCACCCATTGCATCAACCGCCATTTTCTCTGCCTGCTCTTCATCATATCCGATTTCCTGCCAGTATTCTTCCTTGGCTTCAATGTGGTCGGAAAGCTCCTCCTCCAAAGCCTTTTTCACCTTATCGTTTGTAAGCCTTGAGGTAATGCTTTCTATATATTTCTTTTTATCCATAGCCTTAGGCAAAATTCAAAACCTTGTTTACGGATTTTGAATATTCTCTCCATTCCTCTTTTTTGCGGTTAAGCTCTTTAATGCCTTTCTTTGTGATGTGGTAATATTTTCTGTTTCTGCCCTCAAATTCCTCCCAGTAGCTTTCAACAAAGCCGTTTTCCTCTAAGGAGTGGAGAATAGGGTAGAGGGTGCCCTCCTTCATAGTGAAAGCACCGTCGCTTTTCATATCAATCACCTTAACGATTTTATAGCCGTACATATCCTCTCTTTCAATGGCGGACAGAATAAGCGTTACCGTACTGCCTTTTAAAAGCTCCTTACTGAAATTCATAATGCTGCCTCCTATACATTGATTATCTATGTATATAGTAAGCCAATGTATTGATCTTGTCAATACTTTTAATAAAAATAATTTTATACAGTTGATAAAATTCTGACTTTGTGCTATTCTTTACACTATGGAATATAAATATGAGCTTCATTGCCACACGGGATGTGTTTCCCGTTGCGGCAGAGTAGAACCTGAAGAAATTGTAAAACTATATAAAGAAAAGGGATATAGTGGTATTGTTGTAACAGACCACTACAGTCCAATGACCTTTACACCGAATTGGTGTCCTCAAAAGCAGATAGATTTTTATTTAAACGGATATCGGCGAATGAAAAAAGTAGCAGGAGATGATTTTACCGTTTTGCTCGGTATTGAGCTTCGCCACTATTTTACGGCAAATGATTATCTTATTTACGGAATTGATGAGAATTTTCTTTACAGTGCAGGAAATCTTATGAATGTATGGGAAAGGAAGGTCTTTGAAATTGCTAAGGAAAAAGGATATCTTGTCTATCAGGCACACCCGTTCAGAGTTGGCATAAGGCGTTGCAATCCCGATTATATAGACGGCGTAGAGGTTTACAACGGCAAAACGGAAAAGAGTATGAATGATGAGGCATACCGCTGGGCAAAGAAAAATAATAAGCTTATGGTGTCAGGCTCGGATTTTCATACCGTTAAAAATCTTGCCCGAGGCGGTATTATTACAGACAGAAAAATCCGGTCAAATGACGATTTGCTGACTGTTCTCAAAGCTCAAAAATTTGAACTTATACAAACGTATTGAAAGAAAGGAATTTTATGAAAACCATTAAAAATAAAATTTTAGGAATTTTGCCCTGTATTTTGGTTGCGGGGATATCAACACTGCTTGCTGAAATAAATATCGGCGGCTTCTCCTTTGAGGTAATCGGAGCGCCTGTTTTTGCTATCGTAATAGGAATGATAGTTGCCCTGATTTTCCCAAAATTTTCGACCGGTGATAAGGTGAAGGATGGAATAACCTTCACCTCGAAGAAGATTTTACAGTGGGCTGTAATCATTTTAGGCTTTACCCTTAATATTAAAACGGTGCTTTCCGTAGGCGGAAAAAGCCTGCCTGTAATTATTGCAACTATTGCAACATCGCTTGTTATTGCCGCTGTAATGTGTAAGCTTTTAAAGGTGGATAAAAAGGTTTCAATCCTTGTCGGCGTAGGCTCCTCAATATGCGGTGGTTCAGCCATTGCCGCAACAGCACCTGTTATTGATGCAGACGATGAGGAAATTGCTCAGTCAATTTCGGTTATCTTTCTGTTTAATGTAATTGCGGCTTTGATTTTCCCCACCCTCGGAAATGCAATCGGGCTTACAAACGACGGCTTTGCACTTTTTGCCGGAACGGCAGTAAATGATACTTCCTCCGTAACTGCCGCCGCTTCTGCTTGGGACAGTATGAAAGCTACCAACGGTGCAGTTCTTGCTCAGGCTACTACCGTTAAGCTTACAAGGACGCTTGCAATAATTCCCATAACTCTTGTGCTTGCAGTTGTCAGAACAAGAAAGGCAAAAAAAGAGGGCTCAGAAGGCACTAAAATTTCAATGAAAAGCATTTTCCCTTGGTTTATACTTTACTTTGTGGCGGCGTCGCTGATAACAACGGTTGTTGCACTTTTGCCGTCGGGAAGCTTTACTGAAATGTATAATGCATATTTTGTTAAGGGCGCAAAATGGCTTGCAAAATTTTTCATAGCAATGGCAATGTGTGCAATCGGATTTAATACAAATATTGTCACACTTGTTAAAAAAGGCGGTAAACCGATAGCAATGGGCTTTGCCTGTTGGGTTGCAATCGCAGGCGTCAGCCTTGTTATGCAGCACGTTTTAGGCTACTGGTAAAAGAAAATAATATAAGACGCAAACCTTTACTTATTCGGTTTGCGTCTTTTTTTGTTCCGTATTTTTACTGTTAAAATAAATATTAAACTGCCTAAAATTCCTCCGAGTGTATTATAAACAAGGTCAGAAATCTGAAATGTACCGCATTTAAAAATCAGTTGATTTAATTCAATAAATGCTGAAAGAGAAAATGAAGCAATAACAGAAAAATAAATAGCTTTTTTCATGCTGAAATTATTACCGAAGGCTGACAAAAGCAAAAATGAAAAGGGGATAAACATACCGATATTTCCGATTACCTCGTAGTTGACTTCGTTATATCCGTTTGTTGTAGTTATCCATCCTTCAAAAACAGACGCTAACGGTTCATAGTCATTGCTTCTTGAAAAAAGCGTTCTGTAGAGAATTATGAACAGGTAAACTAAAAAAATAAATATCAGAATGTATTTACGGCTTTTCATTTTCCTGACAAAAACACTGAAAAATGATTTTAATGACTTTCGTTTAATTATTATTGCAGCCGAAATAATAATTAAGGCAAAAATTATTCCTTCGGGCAAGGCGTATAAAAGCGTTCTTCCCAAATCCCTAAACAACGGTCTGAAATCCATAATTATGCCCTTTTAAGAAATATTTTTTGGAGCATTTCAAGAAACTTTCTGACAGCTCTTCTTACCTTTCTCCAAAGAGTTTTTCGTGGATTACACTTTATAAAATCGCTGTTAAATTCTGAGAATTTACCTTCTTTGATATAATTAAATTGCTTTTCGGTAAAGTATTTTTTCAAAATATCATCATCGCAAATATCTTCGTAAACCTTAAAGCATTGAGGCATTTTTTTATCTGCTTTGGATTTCGGAAGCCAAGCAAGATAATATTCAACACAGCCTCTGAGATAGCTTCCTACATAATATTCCTGATGCTTTCTCGGAATGCAATCCAGTCCTCCGAAATAATCAGCGATTTTGATATAAACATATTTTTGCAGCTCGTCCATATTGCTGTAATATTTTGAGCAAAGACCACCTCTGATGTAGTGATAATTGTAGGCAATCTTTTCCGAAACGATTACTTTACCTTTAATATATTTTGCAAACAGAAGATTAAATATATGGTCCTCTCCAAAGGTGATGTTTGTATCATACTGCAAATTGTTATCGGATATAATTCTTCTTCTCAAAAGCTTGCCCCAAGGCCACCACACTACGCTGTCATATTCTTTGAAGCCTTCGGTTATTTCTTTCGGTCCGTTATATATAGCAGGAGCTTCAAGGTGAGGCTTCATACCTATTCTAACTTCATTATGCGAGCACACAACCATATCAACATCATCGTTCATCAATGACATCATATTTTCAAATCCGTCATTAGGTACTGAATCGTCAGCGTCTACATATGTAATAAATTCTCCCGAAGCATATTTCAGAGCAGTATTTCTTGCGGCTGATACTCCGCCGTTTTGCTGAGAGATAACCTTTATTCTTTTATCCCTTTCAGCAAGACGATTTAATATTTCAAGAGTGTTGTCTGTAGAGCCGTCATTAACAACTATTATTTCAAAATCCTGATAGGTTTGATTAAGCACGGAATTAATACAGCCTTCAATAAATGCTCCGGCATTGTATGCCGGTATAATAACACTAATTTTGCACATATAAACCCTCTGTTATTTAAGTTTAAGTTTTACTGATTTTAATTTTGATTTTTTGTCGTTATTATCATCATAGTCATTACTGATAAATAAACCAAGGGACATAAATCCAATCATTCCTGCAGAGCTCGAAAGAATAGCTGCACCGATAGCATGAACCATATACTGAGAAAAAGCAGCATAAATAAATGCTTTCTTTCTGTAATCGTAATCCTTTTTACGTATAACCAGCGCAATTCTAACGAATACGATAAAGTACAAAATAGTTCCAATCCATCCGAATTGCCCCAAACATGAAGCCCAGAATGTATCATTCAAAAATGAAGTATCTTCGGGAGTCATACCAAACATTTTGTCAAATCCGTATTTGTAGTAAAGGGGAGAGTAATGATTTGCTGCCTCGCCGGAACCGAAGGTGGAAAATCCTGAGCCAAGGGGGAAGTAGTTATTTGCTGTTTTTGCACCGTATTCAAAAAACAGTCTGCGTGGAGTACCTTCCTCAAGCAGGTATGAGCTTATTTGATACCAACCGACAATTATAATTGCTATGCCGGCTATTAATACAAGAAAAGGATTTATCCTTTTTTGATTTTTGAAATTTGTTGACAGAAAAAAATAGACAAGGACAAAGATAATTGAAGGTGATTTTGCCGCTAATAATATACCTATAAGACCTATAGCTATATAATTCTTTTTCTTGTTTTCGCTTAATTTTTTACTGCAGATAATAATTCCGAAAAACAGCAAATATACAGAAACATACTGATGATTAAAAGTAAAAATAAACTGAAATGTTTTAATAAATATAAGTCTGATTTCGTCGGTCATTCCTGTGTTTACTACTTGAGAAATTAAACCTAATCCCGTTGTAACGATGCACCAAAGCTGTGCCAGAGGTGTAAGCATATCTATTATTTGTTCTTTTTCTCTATTTGATAAAAAGTATTTTACAAATAAAAACCCGAAAACAAGCTTGGTTTCAACAATAATATCTACACCGATAGAAAATATTGAATTGACAAGTCCGCTGACAATATTTGAAAAAATACCTATTATAATTACAAATACAAGAATGGAAATTGTATTTAAATCATATTTTTCAATTTTACTTCTGAAAAAAAGAATATATATAGCAGAAACTACACCTAAAGCCTCATCGAGATAGCTTCCGCTTCTTGCAATTTCAATTATAATCAAGGCAAAAAGCAATGCAATTATTAAAATACTTTTGACAAATACTTTGTTGCGACTGTTTAATTTTGAAGAACTTAATTTTAGACTTTTCATAGTTTTTCCTTAGAATGCTTGCTTTTTAAAACAGAAATTGATTTTTTAGGATATACAAAGAACATAAAAACAGGTAGCTTTTCCATAATTTTATAAATGAGTACAGGAAATACAAAGCCTGCAGGCAAGCCGATTAAAATATGTAACAGAGAACTGTCAATGCCCATTTTAAATAACAATGATCTTATTCCTGCGGCACAGATTGTATGCATTACAAAAACAGGCATAAAATATTTTGAAAAATTACGGCAAAAGTTATTTACTGCAGTTATTTCGGTAAATTGAGAAATAATAACAATGAACAGTACAAAAAGCAGACCGATTATAAATTTTACGCTTTCAGATATGGATGGTTTACTGCAAATAAATATGCTTGCAACAACAGCTGCTAAGCCAAAACAAATGCTGATAATTTTCCACATTGTTTTATTCTTTTTAAAATCTATATATACAAAAAGCATACCCAAAGAAAACCATATTAACTGTCCCGATATTGAATATATTAGGTATGGCATTTCAATACCTGATTCCAAAAGAAAGATATTCATTACTTTAAGCGTCAACGAAAATGCTAAAAGCAATGAAGCACTTTTTTTGCTGTTCATACACGGTATGATTAAATAAAGGAAAAATAATACATATAAATACCAATAGGGAGCAGTCGGCCATATAAATAAAGTTTTCAATATAGGAGTTGCTTCTACAGTAATGTTATCAGGAAAAATTATTTTCAATAACAGAGTAATAACCGTGAAGGAAAAATAAGGTACTCCGAGATTAATTAGTTTATCAATAACATTATTTCCCCAGGATTTTATTGAATGAACTTTATTACTGCTTTGATAAAGAAATCCACTGCAAAAAAAGAATAGCTGTACGTGAAATGTGTAGACAGTATTGATAAAATAATGAAACACACTATTAGAAGGTACTAAATTATTTGCCGCCATAGACATAAAGAAATGCCCGCAAACAACTAAAATACAAGCGGTTGTTTTAATATTATCTACCCAGCAATATCTTATTCGGTTTTGCAGAGCTTTGTTTTCCATAAAAAATCCTTATTGCCAGCTATTTTAAATAAAGCTCGGAAAGCTTTGAAAAATAGCTGTTATTTTCAAGAGTTGTCTCATCAATTTTATAGCTCAATTTATGAATTGAGGTAATTGATTTAATCTGATTGAATCGTTTTTCGTTAAATTCTTGATTAATTTCCATTGAAAAAATGTGCTGGTCCATTTGATTGTAATAAGGCACCTTTTCCCATTCCTCAGAATAATAATCGGTAACCATACGGAAAAATAATTGCTTAATAAAATAGTGCTGAAGATAATTGTTTTCTTTCCAATATGTAAGTAATAGATTTTGAGTTTCCTGAAGGAGAATATTATTTGCTTTACTGTAAATAAGCCAGTTTCCCATATTAACTACATCGCAGTTGAAAAAGCCGTCGTGAAATACAAAGAAATCTCCGTCGGTTATGTAATCGGGCAAACTGTCAGTTAAATATACAGTAGCATCAAGCCACAGACCGCCGTGCTCTATTAAAAGCTGAAGGCGAACTATATCTGAAAACTGGGCGTTTGGTATTATTCCTCTTTCCCATTTATCGTAAATATAGTCCGGCAGTGTTATATATTCTTTGACGTTTTGGCTGTTTATATCTACAATGTTTTTATCCTTTAGATGATACCGCATTGAAGCGTAACAGCTTTTAACGGGCTCAGGAGCATTTTCAATACCCTGAAGCCAGCAAATCCAAACCTTTTCCTCCTCATCATTTTTATAGCTTTTAAAGGAGGTTTTTCCGATAAGCTTTGAATACTTTTTTCTCAGCTTATTAAATGCTCTGTATTTCGCATTTTGACCGGCAAGATTTACATCGGCATATCCGAGCTTTGATATTATTGTTGCGCCGATATTATAACGAAGCATATGATTTTTTAAGCTTGATTTGATAAGTTGAATTAATTTATTCATGGATTTTTCTCGTATAATTTTTACAAATATTTGCCGTAAATAATTTTAAACTTATTTTCCCAAGTAAGTTCATTATTTACATAATTATATCCGTTTTCGCCTAATGTAATTCTCATATTTCTGTCGTTTATAAGAGAAGTTAGGCTATCGACAAAATCCTTTATGATTTTGTCACGGCTTTGGTTTATATCAACGAACAAGCCGCAGCTATGCTCTTTTAAATCTGAGCAGATACTCATATCAAGAGCCACAACAGGAGCTTTGTGAGCCATAGCTTCTATTAAAACATTACCGCTTGTTTCTCTGATTGACGGCATAATAAAGATATCTGAATTTGCATAAACAGAAGAAATCATAGAATGCTCAACAGGCCCGAGTATGCTTACCCTTGAGGAAAGATTTTTTTCTTTAATTATTTCCTCCATTGTGTTTTTTAAAGGTCCCTGACCGTAAATTGAAAGAGTAAAATCTAAATTCTTCGGTATCTTTTCCATTATGTCAAGAAGGAGTATAACGCCTTTCTTTTCAATGAATCTGCCCATATACATTATGTTAACGCAGTCAGTATCTTTTTTTTCAATTTGAAGGTTTTTTAGCTCGTCCGGAATTGCAAGCTCAAACAGACGCTTGCAGCTACAGCTCTGCGAAAGATATTTTTCGGTTTCCTTGTTAATGGCATAAACCTCATCAAACTGCTTTATATGCCTTTTGTACGACGGCATATATGAGGTGCTTTTATTGATAAGCTCTCTGACTGAAGCAATAACGTTGCTTTTCTCATAGCATTTCAATGATTTCGGTGAGGCTTGACCGCCGCCAACAGGACCGAAAATTGTATGGGCATTTTTAAATTTGTACATTTTTCCGGTAATACGGAAATCACCCATAGTTACGTGATGAATTATATCAAATTTAATCTTTGATTTTTTTGCCCATTTGTATGCCAGATTTTGCCAAGCAATGTAATAAATGTGGTGAAAAGCAGAATTCTTTTCTCTGTACCAATTAAAACAGTAGGGCAGGTCAACAATTATAAGCTTGACATTGCTTAATCCGAATTCTTCAATTCCCTTCTTTGTGTCAGCTTCATTTGCTTTTTTTGTAACAAGATAAACGGTACTGTCTTTGAAGTTTTTTGAAAGTATTTCCGCCCAGTGCCATCCTATTCCGTCCTCAGAGCCGTGATAAGGATTGCAGCTGTAGGAAGATAATAAAATATTCATAGCAAATTACTCCGATTAGTGTTTTCGGCTGATTTTCAAAAAGGTTTTTGCTTTAGCTTTAACGGATAATGTGTTTCTGTATTCAAAGCAATTTTCAATAAACTGCTTATTATCTGCAATTTTTTTCATTGTGTTAAAATCCCAATTATCGTCAACAATGCCAAGAGCATATTTTTTTATATATTCTGCATTGTAGGGGACAGAGGTTGTTATAACAGGCGTTCCCACAGCTATAGACTCAACCACGGAAACCATATTGTTGTCCTTTTCAGTATAGACAAGCATTGCTTTTGCTTTTTTGAGAATATCAATAAGCTTGTCGTGAAGAAGCTTGCCTGTAAAAATTACATTGCTTTCAATTCCCGACGCTTTTGTCTGAGCCTCAAGGTTGTCTTTTTCTTCTCCGTCGCCCATAATATAAAGCCTGCAGTCGCCGTCAACCTCTTTTACGTAATCTGCAAAGGCGGATATTATTTTATCAATTCTTTTCCTCTTAATTAACTGGGAGCTTACGGCAAAATAATTTTCCTTTTCCCTACAGAAGGTGAATTTTTCAAGATTTACACCGTGGTCAATAACGATTTCGCTGACATTATTGCAGAATTTTGAAATGAAATTCTTTGCCTCGTTACTGCGTGCAACAATTTTTGTGTTTTTGAAGAAAATTCTTGCAATGATGTTATACCAAATTTTAGATGGTATACCGTGCATAATGTGATTATGCTTTGCAAGCTCGTGCCAGACAATAAGATTTTTTCTGCTGTGGATTGAGAGCATAAGAGAATTAAGCGAAAATACCTCGCTTGTTATAATCAAGTCAAAATGATTTTCTTTTATGTATTTTTTTAAATCCGGACAAAAGGGAAGTGTGTTTGGCGGAAATACTTTTTTGAATTTTGTATCAAACCACACAACGTCAAAGGGATAATATTCGTTCTCTACAGGTCTGAAATCTTCAGCACCTGCAAGAGTTACATCAACTCCGTTTTCAATAAATCCGAGACACAGGTCGTATATCATAGTGTCCTTGATTGAATTTACTTTTTTAACATTATGCGTTTCAGATGTATAAAGAATTGGATTAACTACTAAAACCTTCATTATTAAGCTCCGATGCTTATACTGTCATTTGACTTTTAATATCTGCGTCAACAATTTCTTCGCCTGTTTTATTCTTTAATTGTTCTCTTGAAATGTCTGAAAGTCCGTCGTTTACAACTGCGTTCATATCACAGGTGGAAAGCTTATCAAGCTCCTCCTTGGTAACCTTGCCGTCACGGTAGTCACGGCAGATTTTGTTTTCATACATTGAATATTTTTTATCCTTGAAAAACCTTAAAAACTTATGCTTTATTACCCAAGCGGCAGGAACCCATATGTACTTGTGCATAGCAGGGGAGACAGAGCCAATCATCCAGCATTGTCTGTCGCAATGACGGACCTTTTGTCTTACCTTTTCAGCCTGCTCACTGTTCCATAAGGTATCCCAATCGGTTTCGTTAAGGTTACCCATAACCTCTTTTTCCTTTGTTCCGTTACAGGGCATTACATCACCGTAAGGGTCAATAAAGAAGGTGTCAAAGGCCATATCGCAGGGAAGAAGCCTTTTTTGACCGTATATGTAATTGATAAGACCGTGATTAAAATATGCTCTGAACCACTTTTTAGGTGAATTTGATTTTAAGAGCTCGTTTACAAGATTTTCAAATTCCCGGGCCACCATCGGTCTGTCTTTAATAATATTTTTAGCCTCAACAAAATAGAAAGAGTTATGGAGAGACGCAGTAGCAAATTCCATATTCATTTCGTCGCTTAATTTATAGAGCGGTACAAGGTCCTTTGCATTTGCGTCCTGTACTGTCATACCGAAGCCTACGTCGGGATGATTCATTTCAACCAGCTTTTTTAGGGTTGTGTATCCCTTATTAAAGCCGTCGTCAAGACCTCTGATTTTATTGTTTGTTTCTTCAAGTCCTTCAATGGAAATTCTTATTCCCACATCGGGAAATTCATTGCAAAGGTCAATAATTCTGTCGGTAAAAAAACCATTAGTGGAAATAACTATACGGTCGCTTTTTTTGTATAGCTCTCTTACGATATCCTTTAGATCCTCTCGGATAAACGGCTCACCGCCCGTGATGTTTGTAAAATACATCTGCGGCAGCTTTTTTATTGTTTCAACAGTTAGTTCTTCTTCAGGCTTTGAGGGCTTTTTATATCTGTTACACATATTGCATCTTGCATTGCATCTGTAGGTAACAATTACTGTTCCGTTAAGTTTTTTTGACATATTTAACACCTTGATTACTTGCTTGACTCAGCGTTATTATTTTTAAAATCACCTAAAACTAAAGCTCTGGTAATTTTGAACCTTCTTACAATATATTTTGAAATAGGTATCGGAAGCAAAAGACCGAAAACCATCATACATATGCTGTATACCAAATACGGAAGCCCCAGCATAGAGTTCAGCACAACTCTTAAGGAAATCTGTACATAGTAGCCTATCATATAGATATCCATTCCGTAATTGCCGATTTCGTTAATTAATTTGAGCTGCAATTTTGAATGTGAAAGAAGCTGCGATATAAGATACCAGCACAAAATGTTTATTACACAAAGCAGTAATTTGAATATTATATTTGTTTCAAGAGAGAATTTTAATTCTGTAATAAATAACGATACGGAAATAAATACGAATAATAAGCAGATAGCGATAACTGTATACTTGCTTTTCTTTTTTGAAAATGCTCTGTCAAAAAATTCGGATACAGAGCTGTAATAGCTTGATAAAACAATTCCTGCAAAAAAGAACATCATAAAATATGTTATCAGCTGAAAATTGCTCAGATTAAAAGCAATAGTTAAAATATAAATTCCGACAGTTATGCAAAACGTAAGGATATCGGGAATAAAGCTGATTATAATTGCAATAACGGAAAAGACAAATAAATTATGTAAAAACCACAGTCCTCCGTTTGGATTATTAATTCCCAGAAGTACGTCTGTAAATATTTGTGTGCCAGAAGGCAGGGGATTATTTGCATATTCACCGAAAACATATTTTAAACAATAGGAAACTACAGTAAAAAACAGGTACGGCACAAGAAGCCTCAGAGCTCTGTCTTTTACAAGAACGGCTTTTTGCTTTATTGCTTTTGACGCTTTTATTTTTTTAGCAAAAAGCAAACCGCTCAGCAGAAAAAATGCACTCATATGAAATGTGTAGGCATAGGAATGGAGAGCAGATGTAAACGGCAGAGTATCGTCAAAGGAATGACCGATTATAACCCAAATTATAATTAAAGCTCTGAAAATATTTAGTTCACCATAGTATTTTTTTGTACTGTTCATATATTGTCTCCGACAATTTTTAAATATTCCCGAGCATATTCAGCCAAGCTTGAAAAATTATTTTCAAAGCAATTTTCGGACATTTTACCGCAAAGCTCTTTGTTATCCCATAAATACTTTATTTTTTTTGAAAGGTCATCTGCGTTTCCGCTTTCAAATAAAAGTCCGTTTGAATTGTTTTCAACAAGCTCGGGTATACCGCCGATATTTGAAGCAATTACAGGTGTACCCAGAGAAATGCTTTCAATTACAGAGAAGGGGCAATTTTCATACCATTCCGACGGATAAACGGAAAACCGAGCATTTTCAATAAGCTCATTAAGCTCCCTGCCTGTTTTAAATCCGACATTTTTTACATTCGGTATTGAATTAACAGCTTCGCTAAGCTCTCCGCTTCCTGCAAAAACAAAGCTGATGTCTTTTAATTTTTCGGCGCTTTGGCAAAGTGTTTTTATGCCCTTTTCTTCGCTGTATCTGCCGAAATACAGAACATAGTCCTTTTTACACATATTTTCGTCGGGCTTTTTATCTGCAAAATTATGCAAAACAACTGTTTTATTCTTTAAAGCGGGATTGCATTTAATTTGACTTTCCATAAATTCGGAGCAGCAAATTACTTTATCTATTGAGGAATATGTATTAAGTAATTTGTACAAATAGCCTTCAAGGCTGCCGACGGCACTTTTCAGCAGGGAAGAATGAATACATCTGCCTTTAGTGCAGTTTTTATAATCACCGTATTTACATTTTTCGCAGTTTTTATTGTTTAAAGGGTTACGCATCATATGATTCGGACATACAAGCTGGTAATCGTGGGCAGTATATATTATTTTTACTTTCCTGTTGTTTTCTTTTTCATAGTCACGAACTGCATAAATAATTGACGGTGTAAGCTGAAAATTAAAGTTATTTAGGTGAACCGCATCAGGCTGAAAGCTGTCAAGAACCTTTTTCATTTTTGAACGGGCTTCCATTGAATAAACGGTTTTAATAGACAACTTGATTTTTTTTAATGCACCTGAGTTATGGAAGTCCATATTTTCGGTGTACAAATTTTCAGCATTACCAACGCAGTTATCCTCGTGGTGCATACCGAAATATTCAACCTCATTGCCCATAGCCTGAAGCTGACTGCCGAGCTTGAACATATATGTTTCCGTTCCTCCGGCAGGGTACAGAAATTTGTTAACCATTAAAATTTTCATTTTTGTTCACCGTTATAGAGCTTAAGCGTTTCTTTTACAGTTTTGTCCCAGCTGTATTTATCGCATATAAAATCTCTCGCCTGACTTTTATATTCTTTTACCTTTTCGCTATCATTCAACAACATCTCAAGTTTTTTCGTTAAGTCGCTGATGTCGCCCTTTTTAAAATAAACAGCCCTATCCTCACATACCTCCGTACATTCGGGTATGTCAGAGGTGAGACAGCAGTTTGAATAGCTCATAGCCTCCAAAAGACTTATGGGCATACCCTCAAGATTGCTTGGCAGACAATATACATATGCGTTTGAATAAAGCTCCTCCAGTAATTCACCTTGAACAAAATCTGTAAAAATGATATTATTATTTCCTTTTGCCAAGCGCTTAACCTCATCAACATAGCCGTCAGTGTGGCTGGAGCCTCCTGCAATGACAAGTTTTTTATCTGTATTAAGCTTTTTGTATGCTTCGATAAGACCGTCGGGAAATTTCTCGGGAACAATTCTTCCGAGAAAGAGTATGTAGCCGTTCTTTTCCAAACCAAACTTCTCTTTTATTTCTTCATCGCCCTTGATAACAGGCTTTTCGACACCGTTGGGGATATAGTGAGTTTTTCTGCCATATTTTTCAAGAAAATAGTTCTGAACATTTTTTGACAGAACTATTATTTCATCGGCATATTTTGCGGCGCATTTTTCACCGAACTGCAAAAACCTCGTTGCAAATCCGCCCCATTTTGAACGTTGCCAGTCAAGACCGTGTATTGTTACAATAACTCTTTTTCCGAAAAGCTTCGGAAGAAGGCTCATAGATGCAGGCCCTTCTGCGTGAATATGTACAACATCATATTTTCCAAAGCTTGCTCTAAGTGCCGCCAAAAAGCTGTAAATAATTGCATTGAGCTTCTTGCTTTCAACAGTGAAAACCGTTTTGAGCCTTATGCCATTATATTCTTTAAGCGTAGCACCGTTTTCAAATTTCCTTCCCGAAACATGATGGCCCTTTCGGTTATATGCGGTGACATTGTTTCCAAGACGGACAAGTCTTGTTGACAGCTCGTCAACAACTATTTCGATACCGCCCTCACGGGAGGGTATTCGTTTATGTCCAATCATTGCAATTCTCATTTTGTCACCTGTGAGATTTATTCTGCACCCTTATGAGTGAGAACAACTCCTACTGTTTTTATCAATATTTTTACATCCAGTCCCAAGGACCAGTTATCTATGTATTCACAGTCAAGCTTGACTACTTCTTCAAAATCCTGTATGTTTGACCTGCCGGATACCTGCCAGTTTCCTGTAATTCCGGGCTTCATTGAAAGACGCCTTTTATGGTGGCTTTCATACTTTTCAAATTCGTCAATGGTAGGCGGCCTTGTTCCAACGAGGCTCATATCCCCCTTGAGAACATTCCAAAATTGCGGAAGCTCATCAATGCTGTATTTTCGTATGAATTTGCCCACCTTTGTAATTCTCGGGTCATCATCCATCTTGAACATATGACCGTCCATTTTGTTTTTCTCCATAAGCTCCTTCTTGCGCCTGTCAGCGTCAACATACATTGAACGAAGCTTATAAATATTGAATATTCTGCCGTTTTTACCGACTCTTTGCTGTTTGAAAATTAACGGTCCGGGTGATTCTAATTTAAGCGGTATTGCAGCCAAAAGAATAATAGGCAGTGAAATTATTGTTCCCACAAGTCCGCCTATTAGGTCAACAATGCGTTTGATAAACATTTTTGTATCATTTTCAACGGTAGGAGAAAAAACAACCATCGGATAACCTGATTTAACTATACAGTTAAAGTTATCGAATTTACTGTCCTCAACAATTTTTTCCATTGAGGGAATGTTTACTATTGCCACTATTCCCATATCCTCAAGCTCTTCGATGAGCTCGGGAACATTATAGTTTTCATCAAGAGGAAGATTTATATAAACCTCGTCAAGAGAAGCGGTACGTATCCAGCCTACAACATTTTCAAGATTTGCAACAACGGGAACACCGCATACCTGACTGACCTCTTCAAAGCCTCTTCCGTTTTTCCTTTTGCATTTGTATTTCCCGCTTTCAATGACGGCGTCTGTTAGTGCAACTGCCCTGATATTTTTTGACCAGTCTGTCTGGAGCTTCGGTATAAAGCTTTCGGCTCTGTCCTTTGTGGTTATAATGCCGGTTATTGTAGCGAGCTTACTGTTGGGAATTTTGCCAAGAAGGGTTCTTTTCAGTGCAAATCTGCCTGCTAATGAAAAAACAACATACAAAATGAAGCTTCCGAGGAACTGATATCTTGAATCAATAATACTGTTTTTCGTAAGAATAAGCAGTGCGGCAAAAAGACCGTATGTAAGAGCACAGTTTCTTAAGGTCGATGCAAATTCCATAGGTCTGCTGCGCTTTAGCAGATTTATGGGAGAAGAAAAGCATATGAAAACAACAAGAAAAGAAATAATCAGAATAGCGGAATATTCCAACCATTTTGACATTTCATAATTAGCAATTTTCTTTGAACCTATTAATCCGAAGTGGAATATAATGAAGGTGATTATCTGTGCCATAGCCAGTGAACACACTCCGACAATAAATTCAAAAAGCTTTTGAATTCTTCTGCGCTTGCTCATTTGAAAAACATTCCTTATCTGTAATAGTGATAGTTGCTGTAATTATAATAGCCGTACTTGCCGTACTTACCGTATTTGTAATATCTGCTCTTATAGTATGAGTAGTAGTTTTTACCGGGAGCGGCAACGTCGTTAAGCAAGAATCCTACAATATTTGCATCAATATGTTCAAGAGATGAAACAGCCGCTTTAACCTCCTGAACATCTGTTGTTCCTGCCTTTACAACGACGATATATCCTGTTGCTTTAGAAACAAATGATGTGGCATCTGTCACAAGGTTTACAGGAGGTGTATCAATGAAAACACAGTCGTAATGCTCTTTTACAAACATCAGCAGCTTATCCATTCTGGCTGAGGATAAAAGCTCTGCGGGATTTGGTGGAATTTTTCCTGCGGTCAGAACAGAGAGATTTTCAATATCTGTTTTAGATACAGTAATATTGTCTGTAAGACCTGCAAGAATTTCCGAAAGACCGTTTTTAACCGGTATAGAGAACATTCTGTGAACTGTAGGGTTTCTCATATCAGCGTCAATAAGCAATGTCCTTTTTCCCATTTGAGCAAATGAAACGGCAAGGTTAATTGAGTTGATGGACTTACCGTTATTTGCAGAGGGACTTGTTACAACAAACACAGGACATTTTTCTCCCTGCTGAATGAACAAAAGATTTGTTCTTATTGCGTTATAAGCTTCTTTAACAACAAACGGAGAATTTGCACCGAGGATTTTTTTCTGGTCATCCCTGCTGAAGCCTTTTGTGCTGCTTTTTGATTTGTCTTTTTTCTCTGACGATTTTTTACTGTTCAGCTTCATTTTTGTTATCCTCCTGCTTTTTCAATATTGAGCCAAAGGCAGACTGAGAATCTGCTAAAGAGCTTTTACTGCTGCTTGCATTATCGGTTGGAAGCAGTCTTGGTATAGTTCCGAGAACAGGAATGTCAAATTCCTTCTCAAGATCCTTTTCATCATTAATGCTTGTGTCGAATATTTCCTTAAGGAAGAATATTGCAAAGGAAACAGCAAAGCCTGCCAAAAGCGCTATTCCGATTATTTTTTTCAGATTAGGTGATGATGGTGATGTGGGCTGACTTGCATAATCAACAATCTGTACGCTTCCTGCATTTACTATTCTTACTATTTCGTCAGGGCATATTTCAGCAATGGTATTCGCAATAATTGTTGCCTGACTGGCGTCTGTGCTTGTAACGTGTACTTTGAAAATAAATGTTTCGTCAACCTTTCCGCAGGAAATCATACTCTTTATGGCTGATGGCGAAATGTCATAATCAAGACTGTCTGCCACTTTTTCAAGAAAGGTGTTGCTTTTTATAATTTCAAGATATGTATTTACCAGGCTCTGAGAAGCATCAATCTCACTGCTTGTAATACTACCATCCGTACCTATGCGATTATTGTCGTTATATGCGCATAGTGTAATTGTTGCTGTATATTTCGGCTCAACGAAAAAATTAGTATAACAGCCTGCAACTGCTCCGCATATAAGCGCTATAAGAATCATAAACACAATCTTTTTTCTTAAGGTGAAAAATATCGCTCTTAAGTCTATTTCTATTTCTCTGTTTTCTTCCATAGTGTCCTCCGAGAATTTTCATTTAAGGTTAAGAATATCAACATTAAGACTTGT
The DNA here is from genome assembly GCA_051894075.1 of Eubacterium sp. Classification (GTDB taxonomy): domain Bacteria; phylum Bacillota; class Clostridia; order Oscillospirales; family Acutalibacteraceae; genus Eubacterium_R. The sequence continues at coordinate 4,637 of JBJFHZ010000113.1, read as the reverse complement.
TTAACAGTCTAAAGATAATTATAACAATTTAGAATACTGCTTGTCAATTAATATAATAAACAAAAATAATCTAATTTATTTATATATTATATATAAATAAAAGCAGACTGAATAAACAGCCTGCCTGTCATATTTCAAAGAAAATAGTCGATTGCGACAGAGGTTTCTGCAACCCTGTGCATATGCTCCTTAACCACCGAGCAATGATATTCATCTTTTTGGTAATCGTCAAGTGCTTTTTCATCATCGAGCATTACCTGAAGAATTACATCATAGGAACGGGGAGAATGAAGAAAATCAACCCCAACCTCAATGCCTCTCAAAAGAGGAACATTACCCTTCATAGACCTAAGAATTTCTGCGGCTTTTTCGCATTCCTGCGGAGAATTATCCTTAAGCTTGAAGCAAACAATATGTTTAATCATAATAAAAATCCTTTCATATTGCTGAAAAAGCCCTGTGTATAGGCACAGGACTTTATACAGCTTATATTATTTTGCGTAGTCAGAAGCTCTGGATTCACGGATAATATTGACTTTAATCTGTCCGGGATATTCCATTTCGCTTTCAATTTTCTTTGCAATTTCACGGGCAATAAGAGGCATCCTTTCGTCGTTGATGACCTCGGGCTTAACCATAACCCTGACTTCACGTCCTGCCTGAATTGCATAAGCTCTTTCAACTCCGTTAAAGCTTGTGGAAATCTCCTCAAGCTGCTGGAGCCTTTTGATGTAATTTTCAATGTTTTCGCGTCTGGCACCCGGTCTTGAAGCGGAAACAGCGTCGGCTGCCTGAACAAGACAGGCAACTACTGTTTTACACTCAATTTCACCGTGGTGAGCGGCAATAGCGTGAACAACAGCTTCGCTTTCTTTATATTTCCTTGCCCATTCAACACCGAGAGCTATATGAGAGCCCTCCATTTCATGGTCAAGAGCCTTACCGATATCATGAAGCAGGCCTGCACGTCGTGCCTGCTTTTCATCTGCACCGAGCTCAGCCGCCATAAGTCCTGCAATATAGGATACCTCAAGGCTGTGCTTAAGAACATTCTGACCGTAGGATGTACGGTATCTGAGCTTACCGAGAAGCTTAACAAGCTCGGGGTGAATCTGACCGCAGTTAGCGGAAAGAACAGCCTTTTCGCCCTCCTGCTTAATTGTTGTATTGACCTCTTTTGTGCTCTTTTCAAAGCATTCTTCAATCTTAGTCGGATGAATACGACCGTCTTGAATAAGACGCTCAAGAGTAAGTCTTGCAATTTCTCTTCTTACAGGGTCAAATGAGCTGATAGTGATAGCCTCGGGGGTATCGTCAATGATAAGCTCGGTACCTGTGATTGTTTCAATAGAACGGATATTTCTGCCTTCACGTCCTATGATTCTGCCCTTCATATCATCATTCGGAAGGGCAACAACGGAAACTGTTGTTTCAGCTGTGTGGTCTGCTGCACAACGCTGGATAGCAGTGCTGATGATTTCCTTTGCCATAACGTCGCTTTGGTCACGAACCATCTGCTCATATTCAAGAATACGCTTACTTTTTTCTGTGTCAAGCTGTTCGCTCAAATCGGCAAGGAGCTGCTCCTTAGCCTCCTCTTTAGTAAGTCCTGAAATACGCTCCAGCATATCAAACTGGCTTTTCTTGATGCCATCGATTTCGAGTAGCTTGTCGTCAAGCTCTTTTTGCTTAACGGCTAAATTTTCAGTTTTTTGTTCAAGTGAATCTGCCTTTTTGTCAAGATATTCTTCTCTCTGGTTAAGACGATTTTCCTGCTTTTGAACCTCGCTCCTTCTTTCACGGATTTCCTTGTCCGCATCGGAACGGAGTTTATGAATTTCATCCTTTGCTTCAACAAGCCTTGCTTTCTTGGTAGCCTCAGCCTCTGTCAAAGCATTGTTTATAATTCTTGTTGCCTCCTGGGTTGCAGAGCCGATTTCTTTTTCGCTTGTTTTTCTGCGGTGCTCTCCGCCGAGAACAAACCCAAGTACACTAAAAACTATTGCACAAATTACACCGACAACAATCGGAATAATAACACTACTCACAGTCAACAGCACCTCCTTCTTTTTTAGTTTAATTTCCTCAAAATACTAATCAGAAATCGAATAATTTACCATCAGAAAAGGTACAGTTTACAATGCAAAATCAGTTCTACAGTTTGCGTAAAAACACATAACAATATGTAAAACATCTATATTAATATACACCTATATCTTGTATATGTCAAGTTTTTTCATCAGAAAAATATACATTTCGTTATACATAAAAATATCTACAGGTTTAAAATTAACCGATTTTGCCGATGATAAAAATGTTGACATTAGCGTGAATGAGTGATAAAATACTGTCAAATAACAAATATCGGTTTAAAACGATGATAAGGATATGATTTATAATCACCTGTTTTCAGAGAGTGTACGGTGGGTGAAAGTGCACAGCAGAATTATAAATTACCGCCTTTGAGTTCCTTTAATACAGGACGGCAGCTCCCGTTACGAGCAATGAGCGGCGCATATCTTTATATGTGCAATTCAGGTGGAACCGTGGATTTTTATTCACCCTGTTTTTGCAGGGTGATTTTTTATTTTTGGAGGGATTGACTATGAAAATTACATTGAAGGACGGCTCGGTTAAGGAATATTCTTCTCCTATGACTGCGGCAGATATCACAAAGGATATCTCAATGGGACTTTACAGAAATGCATGCAGCTGTAGGATTAACGGTGCTGTAAAGGATTTGAGAACTGTTGTTGAGGGCGACTGCGATTTTGAAGTTTTGACCTTTGATGACGAGGATGGCAAAAAGACATTTAACCATACTGCTTCTCATATTATGGCACAGGCTGTTAAAAGGCTTTATCCGGATGTTAAGCTGACAATAGGTCCTGCCATTGAGAACGGATTTTATTATGACTTTGATGTTGAAACTCCTTTTTCTCCCGAGGATTTGGAGAAGATTGAAAAGGAAATGAAAAGCATTGTTAAAGAGGGCTTAGAGATAGAGCGCTTCGAGCTTCCTGTTGATGAGGCTGTAAAGCTTATGGAGGAGAGAAACGAGCCATATAAGATTGAGCTTATTAATGAGCATGCCAAAAAGGGCGAGCCGATAAGCTTTTATAAGCAGGGCGAATTTACAGAGCTTTGCGCAGGTCCTCACCTTATGGATATGAAGGTTGTTAAAGCATTTAAGCTGACAAACTGCACAGGCGCTTACTGGAGAGGCGACGCAAATAATAAGATGCTCTGCCGTGTTTACGGTATTGCTTTCCCTAAAGCGTCAATGCTTGAGGAGTATCTTACAATGCTTGAAGAGGCAAAGAAAAGAGACCATAGAAAAATCGGCAAGGAGCTTGAGCTTTTCACTATTATGGAAGAAGGACCAGGTTTCCCGTTCTTTCTGCCAAAGGGTATGGTGTTAAAAAATACTCTTGTTGATTATTGGAGAGAAATCCACAGTGCCGCAGGCTACTACGAAATTCAGACTCCTATGATGCTTAACCGTGCTTTATGGGAGAGAAGCGGTCACTGGGACCACTATAAAGAGAATATGTATACAACCGTTATTGATGACACTGATTTTGCAATCAAGCCTATGAATTGTCCCGGCGGTATTCTCGTTTATAAAACTAAGATGCACTCATATAAGGATTTGCCTTTGAGAATGGGCGAGCTTGGACTTGTTCACAGACATGAGCTTTCAGGTGCACTTCACGGACTTATGCGTGTTCGTTGCTTTACTCAGGACGATGCACATATCTTTATGACAAGAGAGCAGATTAAGGAAGAGATAAAAGGTGTTGTCAGTCTCATTAATAAGGTTTATAGCACATTCGGCTTTGAATATCATATTGAGCTTTCAACTCAGCCTGAGGATTCTATGGGTGCAAAAGAGGACTGGGATATTGCTACAAATGCTTTGCGTGACGCTATAACAGAGCTTGGCTATGATTATGAGGTAAATGAGGGTGACGGCGCATTCTACGGACCGAAGCTTGATTTCCATCTTACAGACTGCTTAGGCAGAACATGGCAGTGTGGTACAATTCAGCTTGACTTCCAGCTTCCTGAGAGATTTGAGCTTGAATATACAGGCTCCGACGGAGAAAAGCACAGACCGATTATGATTCACCGTGTTGTATTCGGCAGTATTGAAAGATTTATCGGTATTCTTACCGAGCATTTTGCAGGTGCATTCCCGACTTGGCTTGCTCCCGTTCAGGTTAAGCTTCTTCCTATTGCAGACAGACATCTTGATTATCTCTATGATGTTAAAAAGGCTCTTGAGGCAAAGGGTATTCGCTGTGAGATTGACGATAGAAGCGAAAAAATCGGATTTAAGATTCGTTCGGCTCAGCTTGAAAAGGTACCTTATATGCTTCTTGCAGGCGATAAGGATATCGAGGCAAATACAATTTCAGTCCGTTCACGTAAAAACGGTGACGAGGGTGCCTCAACTCTCGAAGAATTTATTGCAGGAATTACGGAAGAAATTGAGACTAAGGCGCTGTAATTTTACAAAAAGTATAAAAAATCGGCAGATTTTATATCTGCCGATTTTTTTGTTGAATTCGGGTTTGTTGGGATGTTCTTGTAGCAAATTTATGGCTCCCTTGTGTAAAGGGAGCTGTCTGCGT
>JBJFHZ010000112.1:0-28033 GCA_051894075.1 Eubacterium sp. | reverse complement strand
CCGTTTACCTTTACAGTCTTGTAGGTGCGAACTCTTACGTAATATTTCTTATTACCGCTGAGCTTTTTAACTGTCTGTGTGAATTTCTTGTTACCCTTAAAGGTAGCCTTTTTTGTGGTTTTCTTTGTAAATTTCTTTGAGGTTGAATACTGTACCTCATAGCCTGTTACACCGGAAACCTTTGAATATGTTACAGTAAAGGCTTTCTTGCCCTTTGCAAGCTTCTTAACCGAGGATTTCTTTGCCTTACTGCCTACATATTCACCTGCTGAATTCTTTGTGTAGGTTACACCGCCGTTTTTAACTGATTTAGGCATTGCAGTTGTGGTCGGTGCAGGTGTTGGTGTTGGTACAGGTGCTACATAATTCGGATTTGTTGCACCGCATCTTGAACAGCTTTCATTGTTTGTGCCGAAATCATGACCTGTTGCAGGAATAGTTGCACCGGTCTTAATAATAGTGCCACAGGTTGCACAAACCGTATCGCTTTCTCTGCCTGCTATTGTGCATCTTGGAGCAACAGCATTGTCTGCCGACACCTCTGTATGACCTGTAGGCGGAATTTCTGTTGAAGGAAGTGTAGCATCGCAACCGCTGCAACCCATTTCTGCTGTCTTACCCGAGCTTAAGCAGGTAGCCTTTCTTTCGGGAGTAATAATTTCTGTAAACGAGTGGTCAGCGTAATTTGAGTTAACTGATACATAAGCATCGGTAGATGGCATTGTGAATGTAGTCTGCATTGCATTTGCGTCGCCGAAGGTTACAGCTTTTGAGCCTGAGCCTGTATGGTATGTTCCTGTCCAACCGGCAAAGTGCTTTCCCTCCGGTGCAGGATCTGCTGTAACGGTTTGCGGTAAGCCCGTAGGAACAAACTCACCCTTTTGATTGTTGATTATAAGCTCCTCCATAGTCAAGTTAACCTTCCACACATTTAATGAGAGCTGGCTTACGTTAACACTTGAGTTTACCGCAGAAGGTACGCCTTTGTCGTCGAGGGAAGCAATTTTTGTACCACGGAATCTAAGCTCGGCAGGAGTATTTGCCGAATATTCACCCCTAACCAAAATAATCTGTAATTTGTATCTGATGCCGGTTACAAGAGTAAACGCTTCTGTATATTCTGTATCTGCATAATATCCCTTCCAATAGGATTTATTTGAACCGTAGTTGCCGATGGAAATATCAAAGGTGTTTCCCTGTGCCGAAAGTGTAAAGGTGTCATTTAAGCTTGCGCTGACGCTTGTGCCTGTTTTAAGCGATGCAGTAGATGCAAGCTGAATGTCAAGCGAGCCCGCTGTATCTGCCTGTGCTGTAAAGGGCACAGTCATAAGGGTTGTTGCAAGCATTACAAATGCAAGCATGGTTGATAAAAGTTTTTTCATAAAATTTACTCCTTTAATTTAGTTTATTTTTGACTGATATATAAAGCGAGTATATATCAGCATTTTATACTATTTCTTTGTGGTAACAGTCTTTGCCGATGACCAAGAGGAATAAAGCTTAACGGATTTACCGTTTACCTTTACAGTCTTGTAGGTACGAACTCTTACGTAATATTTCTTATTTCCGCTGAGCTTTTTAACTGTCTTTGTGAATTTTTTGTTACCCTTAAAGGTAGCCTTTTTTGTGGTTTTCTTTGTAAATTTCTTTGAGGTTGAATACTGTACCTCATAGCCTGTTACACCTGAAACCTTTGTATAAGTTACGGTAAATGCCTTCTTACCCTTTGTAAGCTTTTTAACCGAGGATTTCTTTGCCTTTTTGCCTACATATTCACCTGCTGAATTCTTTGTATAGGTTACACCGCCGTTTTTAACTGATTTTGGCATTGCAGGTGTGGTCGGTGCAGGTGTCGGTGTCGGTGTTGGTGCTACATAGTTTGGATTAGCAATACCGCAAGCCAAACAAGTCTGATTGTTTGTGCCGAAATTGTGACCTGACGGATTTATGTAATTACCTGAATAGCAATCACCACACCTTGAACAAGTATAAACTGTATAGCCCTGTGTTGTGCAGGTGGCAGGTACAACAGCAGGTACATAGCCATGACCGAGTGCCGAGCCTTCGTCGGTAACGGTTACAGGTTTTGAGCAAACAGTACAGGTTCCGGTTTTTGTTCCGTCAGCGGTGCAGGTTGAATCATTGTTTGATACAGATGAGCTGTCGTCAACTGTGTGAGCAATCATAGCGATTTCTTCCTGTCTTTGCTCGTAGTCACAGCGTGAGCATTTGTATCCTGCTGTCCAGCCAACGCTGAAGCAGGTTGGATTTACGGCTTCAGCAACCTCAACCAAGTCATGACCGAGCTTTGAGCCCTCGTCCTGTACTGTCACAGGCTTTGAGCAAATAGTACAGGTTCCGGTTTTTGTTCCGTCCTCGGTACAGGTTGCGTTGTTGTCGCTTGTGTAGCTTTCAACATTATGAGTTGAGTGAGATGCCGAGGTTTCGTATCCGCAACCGGGATATGTTGCAACAACCTTGTCAACCTTAAAGCCCCATCTTGTTGTTGAGTGGTCGGAGGTAAGCTTGATTACTGCCTTGCTTGAATCAACGGTAATTGTTTTGCCTTGAAGCGCAGTACCGGTATATTTACCAATCTGCTCGCCTGATGCGGAGTCCTTGTAAATGTAAATATAGTCATAATTGTTCTCTACGAGTGTAGAACTGTTGAAATAGATTTCAATAGAATTTGCACCGGGATAATATAAAGCATATTCCTCTGAAATATTATTGCCGTACTCGTGTGCCGACTCCGGCAAATCCTCTGTGTATTCAACAGCAAAGCCGTCCTTATTAGCACAGGTGGTGATTACAGAATTTGTTTCACTGTCGTAGCTGTCGTTAAGCTGGTGATTAGACCTTTCTGTAATAGCCTCCTCCTTGGTGGCAGAGCAACGGGTGCAGGCATAATAAACAACACCGTCGGCACCGCAGGTTGCAGGGCACTGTGATGCAATATAATAGCTGTGCTCCCCTAATCCGCCTTCTGTTGCACCGCATCTTTTACATGTTTTCGGTGCAAGGCAGGTTGCAGCCTCCCAATCATGACCGAGTGCAGAATTTTCTTTTGCTCTGTCAATAGTATGACCGCAGACACAGGTAGCGGTTTCTGTGCCGTTTTCGGTACAGGTTGCATCGTCGTTGTATGCATATTCACCGTAATTATGAGTATGGGCGGTGTCAGGCTCTGAATAATCACAGCCTACCTTTTCGGCAACAACCTTTGTAATCTTAAAGCCGTAATATTCATTCGAACCGTCGGAATGGAAATGAAGCTTAACATAGTCGCCGTTTAAGGTATATGTTTGACCTGCCGGGTCGGTGCCGGAATATACTGCTATTTCATTTCCGTTCTTGTCATAAGCCTTAAGATAGTCGTAAGTTGCTGATTCTGTTTTAAACTGCTCGTCAAAGGTTATGGAAATAGTGTCAGCACCCGGATACGAAAGCTCAAAATATTGGTTGGTATTGCTTTGGTAATTATGCTCCGACTCGGGAAGATTTTCGGTTTCCTCTATGATAAACGAATGATTTTTGCACAGATGATGCTCAACTGTTTTATCCTCGTTATAGGTTGTTACAGTCTCGTGGTCAACCATATTTGTTTCGTTGTGCTTTTCCGTAGCATTGCATACGGAGCAGGTGTACAATTCATAGCCCTTTGAATAGCAGGTTGGCTCAACGGTTTTTGTTAATTCATAGCTATGATCGTCGCATAACGGCAAAAAGTCTATTTTTGACTCCTCAATGCCTTTGCTTATCATATTTTTGTGTGTTGCAGAATTTTCGTAAACCTTGTAAACAACACTGCCGTTCATATCAAAAAAGCTGTCAGTGTCAAGAAATTCAGCGTCTAAAGCACGGATATTAACTGTCGTAACGTTAGAACAACATTTTAAAGAACGGCTTGAAAATGTCTTTACACTTGCCGGGAAATCCACCGACTCAAGATTTTTACAGAATGAAAAAGCACAGTTACCGATTGTTGTTGTACTGTCAGAAACTGTAAAGCTTGTGTCCGTTCTGCCGGCAGGATAACTGAACAATGTTGTTCCGTCCTTATACAAAACGCCATCAATAGCTGAGAATACAGTGTTACCCTCGGCTACAACAAAATTCTTGATAGCAGAACCTCCGTCAAAGAAACCCTGAGTTCCGATGGCTTCAAGGGATGCAGGGAGAGTAATTGTTTCATCCTCCCAAACAGTTGAATCAATCGAGCAAAGGTTGCCAAGGAATTTAACACCCTCGTTAATTTCAAGGTGCTTTATTTTTGCAACTCGTATTGCATAGTCATCCAAAACAAGATTTGTACCGTTAAGGACAAGCTTGTCAAGGGTGACATCACTGGAAAATGCTTCAAACGCAATGGATGATACGGTGTCGGGTACTGTAAATTCGGTTGCATCACTATTAACGAATCTGATAAGCCTTGTCTTATCCTTGTTATAGAGAGTACCGTTATAGGCACAAAAGCTTTCACTGCCATCGGCAACCGTAAATCCGTTGCCTGCACCGCCGACAAAGGTGCAATGGTCAATTGCATAAATTTGTATTGTTGTAAGCGAGGCAGGAATAGAAAAGGTTTCAATGCCTGATACTGTGTCGAATATGTAATTACATAGGCTGGTTATGCCCTCTTCTATTACAATATGCTTAACGGTACAGTTTTCGAAGGGTGATGCATTCTCACCTGTCCAGTAATAGCCTGTAATAGCACCCTCACCGGAAATTGTCAGTGTTTCGGTGGATGCATCGTAGGTAAAGGTTTGACCGCTTAAAAGCGTTCCCGAGGCTTCGGGATACTTTACCTCCGCCTGCGCCGAGAACGGCACGGCAAAAAGGGTTGATACTATCATAACTATAGATAGCATAATTGATAATGTTTTTTTCATAAGCAATTCTCCTAAACAAATAATCTAATTCCGCCTTATATGGCATCAAGTGCATCAGTAAGATATTCAGCCGTTACCGATGCATAAAAGAAAGCGTCTATTCTTCCTTCTTTTTTTGTTTCCTTAACTCTGTAGGCTAACTCTGTGTCAGAATTCTCGTCACAAAGAAAAGCAATTTTACATTTCGGAAGATGTTTTTTAACTTTCTCGGCGATCTTAATGCGTTCATCAAAAGTATAATTCGGAAAACGGTTTACCTCCATAAGCAATATGTCGGGCTTAACGCAACAGCAGGTGCTGAATATTTCGTCATCTGCAGGCTTAAGCACACGCTGAGGTTGAATTTCTCCCCGCTCGTTAAGACATTTTGCTATAGCGCCTGACAAAAGTCCGTTTTGAGTATTAATAACGCAAACACGCAATATGCACCACCTCTTTAAATTGAATTTCAGGACATTATACCTCAACAATATTTTATAAAATTATAAACGCTGAAATAATACTAATATTAGTACAATTAGGCAAAAAAGCAGACTGCCTCTTTTTCTTTGAGACAGTCTGCTTTTAGAAATAGTATTATATTTTTAATATCCTTTTATAACAAGTCCGCTTTCTCTTGCGGCTACGGCAAGCTGTGTGCGTGATTTAAAGCCGGTTTTTTCAAGCATTGTTTTTATGTATTTGCGTACAGTCCAGGTTGAAAGATAAAGCCTATTTGCAATTTCTTCATCGGTATCTCCGCTGGTAAGCTCACGCAATACCTCTAATTCCGTTTTTGTGAATTCCGTACTAAATGCCTCTCCTAACTTAAGCTGAGGTGTTGAATCGGGATAAACAGACTCACCTGCCATAGTTCTGTTCATAATTTCAATAATGACCTCTTCATAGGGCTCCTTATACCAAAAGCTGTCAACCCCTGCCTCCTTTGCACGGGTTATAAAGTCACATTCGGGCTGACTTGTTACAATAATAATTTTAATATGGGGAAATGCCTTTTTAATTTTTGCGGCGGCTTCAAGTCCGCTTGAGCCGAAGCCTGTGCAAACATCCATTAAAATTAAATCAACGGAGTTTCTGACGCAGTAAAGCTCTGCCATTGATGCACTTTCAATAGAAGCCGTTAATTTATAATTATCATTATTTTTTACAAACATTTCAAACAAGGTTCTTGCCATTGAATCGTCTTCAACAATTAAAACATTTGTCATAATACAATGTCACTCCTTTTAAACGGAACGGTTACGGTTAAGCAGAATTTCGGACTGTGTTCAACAGTCATAGCACCGCCGTAATATTCTATACGCTTTTTAAGGGATTCCAAGCCGCCTCCGAGAATTATTTCACCCTCGGGTGCTTTTCCGTCATTTGTAAAATCGGTAACATATCCGTAATCGGTTTTACGAATGCTGATATTCATTACAGTAGCCTGTGCGTGACGCACCGCATTTGTCATTGCTTCGGCGGCGGCAGAGGTTATAAGCTCCTTCGCTTCACCGGACGGCAATTCGCCTGCAAGCTCAATTTTTATTCCTGCGGCTTTGGCGGCATCCATAAGCTGACTCCATGTATCCGAAGCATTGCCGGGCTCCGCTTCTCGGCGGAATACTGAAATATTCTGCATCCATTGCTTCATAATAGGCTCGACGTCTTCTCCTATATTTTCTTTAGAAAGAAGATACTTTGCAGACAGAAGCGCCTGACCGAAGCTGTCGTGTATTCTCACCTTTGTTTCAAGCTGTTCACGACTTCTTACCAAAGCGTCAACATTATCGCAATATCTGCCAAGCTGCCTGTTCATTTCTTCAAGCTCTTCATTTTCAGCGGCAAGCCTGCGGGTGAGCATATAAAGCTCCGAGGTATCTGCGGCAGAAAGCTGGGTTATCTCTTTATTATCTATTGTTATATGCTTTCTGCTGAAGGTCCACACGGAGCCGTCATTAAGCATAAGAGTAACATCGCCGTCACTTGCAATACGGTTTACACCCTTTAGCATTTCGCCGTCTGTAATTACATTCCAAAAGGAGTTTGCATCCTGCAGGGCTTCGCCTGTAATATTGTGACAAAGGCTTCTTATTTTATGATTAGAAAGTAAAATTCTTCCGTCCTCTCTTGAAAAGCAAAGACCCGACGGCAGATGGTTAATTCCCTCTCTTATGGCTGAGCCTGTAACGGTTTTGCGACGATATTGTATATCCTTACAGAAAATAAATATTACATATATCGTTACGGCTGTCCATACCGATATAATAATCCAAAGAGGCATATTTGCAATAGCTTGGTATATCCCCGCAATATCAATATCGTCAAATATACGGTAATTGACATTAATCATAGCAGACAGGAATAAAATGTTTGCAATTATTTCTAAAAATATAAGGAAACGGTGGAGTGCAAAATTCTTTGTCTTGGCTATACGAACCAAGCAGCAGAAAGATGATAAAATTGTTACAAAGCACATTGTCTGAATAAGCGCTCTGATATTTTCGCTTACACTAATCATCGTCAATGCACTTCACCTCCCTTTAAAAATTTAAGGCAAATAAAAAGGGTTGCATTTTCATTTTTCATACTGACCGTACCGGAAAGACTGCAGATTTTTGAAATGTCGGGAAGCCTTACCGTACAAGAGGTATCCAACTGAAGCTTAAGCCTCAGATATCCGCCTTCTGCATCCAGATTAATAAGCATCGCATCAGGCTGATCGATTATCTGCTCAACTATATTTTCAAAAAAGTCATAAGCACTTATTAATATTTCAAAGTCAATATTTCCGCTGCATTTACTGTTAAGTGAGCAGTAAAATCCGCATAATCTAAGATTATCGGCGGATTCACGCAGAGAAAGCTCCAGCTCCTTGGCAGGAAGCTGTTTTTGCGTTTCGGAAAGCAGTACTAAATTACTTCTTCTTTTCACATATGCGGCAACGACACACATTTTAGAAATAATATTTCTTTGCTGTTCATCGGTATCGTATTTTTGTTTTAATAGTTTCTCGAGCAGTTCAAGCTGAGGTGCAACATCACCTGCTATACGGTCATAAAGTCTGTTCTTTTCGTCAAGCTTTGACTTTTCTTCACGCATATTTATCTCTGCACGGAGTAAATCACCTTTTTCAGACAGCCTTGAATGAATTTCCTCCAGCTCGGTATTTAGGCGGTTAATTTGAGAAATATCATCGTTCCAAAGAATGTAACCCCCTGTAACCGCCGCACTGCTTAATCTTGACGCACCGACACAAACTAATGAATTTTCTGCTTTGCGCATAATTTCTTTATCAAGCGGAGTAGCGTTTTTGGCGGCATAACAAACATTGTAATTTTCATCAACAATTCGTGCATTTAGCGTTGAATTTTCAAAAAGCTGTACATAGCCTGTATTTGAACGGATAAGACCGCTTTGAATACAGCTTTCAAGCAATGCCGCAATAATAAGACAGTTCATTTGTATAATATCAACACGGTTAAGTATTTTCAGCCCATACATAACCCAAAAAGCAACTGCGCCGATTAGGATAAGCACAGGAAGCTGTTTATATATTTTCCTTCCCGGTGCTTTACATTTTTTTATCAGCATTACTACAAAGTAAAATCCCAGTACTACAAACCACGCACAAATGATGTAAAAAAGGAAATTATATGTGTAGCTTGAATCGCAGTTTTCTATTCCTGTAGGAAAATCAAAGACAAATCTATGAAAATCATTTGTGAATACAAAAGCTATAAGAATCAGCGCAGGGATATATAAAAGCTTTAACTGTTTAGCAGAATTATAATTTTCAGGCTTTCCGATACAGTCAACAATATAAACACCTATCAGCGGTATAAGAACCATAGGAATATAATATGCATACCAGCAGTATCGTGTAGCCGTACACGAATGGGCAAAAAACAGCCACTTGACAGTACGAACAGAAAGCCAGAATATCATAAGAATTCCCACTGACAAAGCATATATGCGCACCTTTTTTTGAAGTATTCTGCGTGATATTGAAACACACCAAAAAACAAGAACTACGCTTGGAATGATATGGTAAATCAATCTGATTACGGAATTGCTAAAGCACGTATTATCTGTATTGTAATAGTAAAATATTCTTGAAACCGTCAGCAATGCTATTATAGTGGCTGAAGAATACAAAAACCTTTTCGACATAGCTTAGTTCCTTTATTTTCAAAAATTTAATTTACGGTAAATGTATACTTGATAACAGCATTATAGCATATATGTTTCTAAAATTCCATACTCACAGGCTCTGACGATTGTTCATCATATTTCAGCTGAATATTTTGATAGGCATAAAAGAAAAACACAATACTATTTTCTCGAATTAAAGTCATCGTTGATTGCATTTGACCAGTCTGCAGTCAGCGGTGCGCAGGTTCTTAAGTTACTGCAGGCAGCTGCAACTGTATCATAAACAAGCTCTGTTCCCTGTTCATCTGCGTGGTAGTTTACGGCTCTGTCCTCGTTGATGCCGAAATGCTTTGCAGTTTCAACTGCGTCAATGTTGGCACCGATGAAAAGGAATTCCCATCCGTACTTTTCTTTTTCGTGCTCTATCATCTTTTTAACTTGGTCGCTTGAATACTTTTTACTTGCGTTTTCGCATCCGTCGGTAATAATCACAAACATTGTATGCTCGGGAACATCCTCTCTCCTTGCGTATTTATGGATATTCTTGATATGATGAATTGCACCGCCGATAGCATCAATCAGCGCAGTACAACCACGAACGAAATAGTCATTATCAGTCATAGGCTTGATGTCTGCAAGCTCTACTCTGTCGTGAACAACCTTAATTTCGTGGTCAAACAGCACAGTTGACACATAGCACTTGCCGTTTTGCTTTTTCTGCTTTTCAATCAGTGAGTTAAAGCCACCGATTGTGTCCCTTTCAAGACCTGCCATTGAGCCTGAACGGTCAAGAATAAATACCATTTCCGTAATGTTGTTGTGAATTTTTACATTTTCTTTCATAATAAAAAATCTCCTTTAATGAATTTGTTTTGGTTTCTTATCAACCTTACAAGCTCATTATAGGAGATTTGTGTTACTGTTTGGTCGCCTTGAAAGCGACAATTAAATTTATGAATTTTCAAGCAAAGCAATGGCTTTTTTGTATTTTTCCATTCGCTTTAAATCTTTATCTGTAACAGCATTAAGTCTTGTTAAATCACTATTGTGTCTCAAATCAGCAAGCTTAACTGCTTTTGCTACCGGATTTTTTGCAATTTGTGCAACATAGTCCATATAAGGTATATTTTTGTCATGAGTCATTAATGAAATTGCATCTATAATTGCGTCACTAAAACCCATTGACGACAAATCATCTAATGTATAATCCGTGTCCTCAACAACATCGTGCAGCAATGCCACTATTGTTGTTTGCTCGTCCTTCATCTGCTCTGCAAGATGAAACGGATGATAAACATATGGCATACCTGATTTGTCTATCTGATTTTTATGTGCTTCAAAGGATAGCTTCAAAGCTTTTTTAGTCATTTCGGTGTAAATCATTGTTATTCTTATTCCTTTTGTAATTATTTATCATTATTCTGACAAGTTCATTATAGGAGATTTGTGTTACTGTTTGGTCGCATTGAAGGCGACATTAATTTTATGCGCCGAGCAGGCTTTGGTCAAAGGCAAAGAGTGCCTCGTTAATTTCAAAAATATTGTAGTTCCCACGCTTGATAAAATACTCAATAATCACATCGAATTTATTACTGTGAGAAAGGGCAAAGCCTGCCTTTAAAAGCATTTCGTTAGTTTCGGCAAGGCTTAACTCTAATGCAATACAAAAGGCAATAACAGTGGGCTTACTTGGCTTATAGTCAGGATTTGAGCGGATTTTCGAAAAAAGCTTTCTGTCAATATTTGCTTTTTTGTAGCACTCACTGTCTGTCATACCCTTTTCGTCAATTTTTCTAAGGAGCATTTGGGAAAAGCTTTCATCAAGGGTAATGACTATATCACTAAGGTCTGCTGTATCCTCAAACAATGGCTTTGACGTCGTCGGAGCCTCCGCACACGCATAACAATCCTCATCGTTAGGAACAAATCTTGTCTGAGGCAAGGGCATACTTTCGCCGATATTATTTATTCGTCTGCTGTCATAGGGAGAATGCTCTGCTACATAGTTATCGTCTATGTACTGTGCGATATCCGTGAACAGCTTAGTGCTTGCGGCAAAGGCATTTTTATTGTAAACAACAATGTACACAAGCATATCATTATGCATCAAAAATTCTGCAACAGTGTCAACTGCAACCTTAAAGGCTTCATTCATTGGATAGCCGTAAACACCGCTTGAAATAAGCGGAAAAGCAACAGACTCGCAGTTATTTTCCTTTGCAAGCTCAAGAGAATTTTTATAACAGCTTTTAAGTAATTCCTGCTCGTTGTTATTTCCACCCTTCCATTTAGGACCGACGGTATGTATTACATATTTACAGGGCAGATTATAACCTTTTGTGATTTTAGCCTGTCCAACCTTACAGCCGCCCAGCTTCATACATTCAAGCAGTAATCCCTTGCCTGCGGCTTTATGGATAGCACCGTCAACACCTCCGCCACCTAAAAGGGTGCTATTAGCTGCATTAACTATCGCATCACATTCAACCTTTGTTATATCGTTTCTGATTATCTGCAATGGCATAACATCACCTCAAAGCATAATACGGTCTATGAAATAATCATAAACCGTATTTTTAAATTTGTAAAGTAAAATAAATACTCTGTTGCAAAATTAATCGAAATGAAAAACGGCAGTTGCAACACCTCTGATAAGATTTATTAAGGAGGATTCTCCGAAGCTATTCATATAATTTATCATTAACTCGCTAATAGATTTATGGCTTGCATATTCGTCGTCCGATACAGAAATCATACGATTGATAAGGAGTTCTGCCCCATTCAAATCAAATTCATAATGAGTGTCGCTTGCACTTTCAATATCAAATGAAAAGTGCTTAATCATTCCGTTTGAGGCATTAACATAAACCGATAGGAAATAAAGCCTGCTTTTATCCAACTGAATTTGCATATTTATTTGATTTAATGAAATATCCTCTATGTATTCAGCAGAGTCAACGCCGGAGCTTCTTGAATAATTTAGCAGTTGATACAGAATTTTTTCGGAGATTTTTTCCTCACGAGTAATTTCTTCATTATATATCTTCATTAAATTATACAATGCGTATGTTGCGGCATCATCAGCCATTCCCGGAATTGTTGAGCATATTAAAGTATATTTTGTTGAGGTAAACAAATCGGTAAATTCATCATGATTTTGTTTAACGATATAAATATTATTTTCATTGCATTTTTCAAAAAGACTGTTTTTTTCCTCATCGGTTAATTCGGATTTTTTATCATTAAGAACTAAAAATGTAGTATTATACAACCAATGAAAATTGTAGTATGTATCACGATAAATACAAAGCCTATTAGCAGAGTATGAATCTATGTATTTTTTTATATCTATGTAATAATCTACGGCGTCATTCAAATCTGCATTTTCTTTTAATTTAATCCAATTTATCTCAGGCTTAGACTCTATTCCGTCATACACCTTGCTAAAAGCAGAATATCTGTTTTCAAAAAACAAACCATTTTCTTTTATCCTTTGGCAAAAGCCGTCGATAAACTCCTGCCAACCACTGTCCTTGTTAGTGAGTTCTTTTGTTGTTTTACTGCCGTTTTGCGAGCATCTGTTTTTAAGGTCTGACAACGATATTTGAGAATCGCATAAGTAATTAACGGTATCACTAATAAAATCCCATTTAAAAACCTTATTTAATTTATACACAATATTGGTTGCGGCGTCATCTGCCATACCGGAAATGTCATAACTCTTGAGTATGTACCTATCGGAAGTAAAAACATCTATAAAAACATTTTTCCTTTGAAAAACAATTGTAACGGCATTTTCTTTGCAAAGTGAAAGAATTTTTCCTTTTTTCTCCTCACTCATATTTAGTTCTTCACCGTTAATAATCAAAAAGGTGCTGTCACAAAGCCATGCAGGTGCTAAAGAGTTGTATTTGCGAAAATCAATAATATTAGAATTGTGTTCATCAAAATAGGCTTTAACATAAGCGTATTGAATAAGCGCTTTTTCGATTTCTTTATCATCATTCAGCCTTATCCAATTCGTATGAGGTCGTTCCTTAACACTGTATGATTTATACTCAATTATTTCAGTTGTGCAATCATAGAAAGTATCAATATCGTTGATAAATTCAACGATTTTAATATCCTCTCCGCTCATTTTGGTTGTTGTGACGGTTTTTATATTTGTTTCATCATCAGGCTTATTATTTGATTTTTTCCTTTTGTCCCTTATGCATATATTTACAAAGGCAGAACAAAGGGCAATAATCAAGCCGGCAAAACCAACAATTTCATTACCGTCTAAAAAAGCAACGCTGAAAATTGAAATCCCAAATCCGACAAATATCAAAATTGTACTTATTTTTTCAAGTTTTTTCATAACAATTCATTTTTTTCTCCTTAATTCAAGTTTTTATTCTCTATAGTACACATAATTATCACCGTTGTCACCATAGACAGTAAGTGTATCTCCATTTAAATCATACTCTGAAATAAATCCGTGGTAATTCCAGAACATTCCGCCCGTTGTTCCCTGAACCTTTAATTGTCCGTCAACTATTGACCAATCTCCGTTTTCGGGACCGCTTACTCCGTCGACTGTGCAGGTACCATCGCTATAGAATTCAATTCCTGTAATAACACCATTTAGATTTGCAAGCTTATCTAAGCCTTCACCAAAGGATGATGTATCTAATTTCCAAGTGCCGACAATTTCTTTTTCATCATTTGAAAAAATATCAATTACACAATTATAGATAATATTTCCATTATTGAAATTAGCATCAATAAACATTGCTCCGGCAAATCCTATTATGAGTATTATTGCAACGATAATTACAGGAACGATAATATCACATATACCCTTTTTTTGAGTATCAATATTTTTAGCGTCTGTCGGCATATTGTTTTCATTAGTTTTTAACTCGACTTCTGTACCACATTTACTACAGAACTTATCTGTTTCTTTTAATTCTTTTCCGCAATTTTTACAAATCATTTATTTTACCTCCTGCAGTAACTCTTTTAGAAAAAACGGCGGTAAAAATATACCGCCGCAAGTGGTTTTAATTATTTAGTTTTAATTGATTTTGATTTGCTCCAAGAGGAATAAATCTTTGTAGTTTTGCCGTTTACCTTTACATTTTTATAGGTACGAACACGTACATAGTATTTTTTCTTGCTTTTAAGCTTTGAAATAGTACTTGATGTTGTACTGTTTTTGCTCACGGTTACTGTTTTCGGTGAGGTGAATTTTGATGAGGTGCTGTACTGAATCTGATAGCCTGTTGTCTGTGAGGTCTGCTTTTTCCACTTAACAGTAAGCTTTTTGCTTCCTGCCTTAACAGATGAAAGGCTTGTTGATTTTGGCTTAATTGTAAAATATACAGTCTTTTCGCCTGAATAGTTACCTTTGAATTTTACAGTTACTGCGTACTTACCAACGCTCTTTCTTCCTGATGCATATGATACTGTGTAGTTTTCTTTTTCAATGATTCCACCGTCGTTATCGTAAACGGTTATACTTGGCTTTTTTATCTTTCCGTCATAGGTGTATGATGATGTGGAAAGTTTAAAATTATTAGGTGAATAGATTAATTTTGAATTAATTACTGCACCACATACCGAACATTTTGTAACAACACTACCGTTTTTATTTAAAGTAGCCTTAGTAACAGTTGGAGTTCCTCCAATATGTCCCGAAGCACATTTTGGTTGAGATGTTTGGAATTTGCTATTACTACTGTAGTATGTTGTTGTACCAATTACTGCATAAGCAACCCAAGTATACTCTGTACCTGCCGATAAGGCATAATTTACTTCCTTGCCTGAACCGATTACATAAGTAGTGTTAAACGTACTGCTATTGTAAATTGATGAAGGTAAGGTCTCTTCGTAAGTCTTGCTCCAATTTGTTTCAGAGCTTTTCCTAATTTTCATACCCACCTTGCTTACCGTCTTATTTGATGGATTTGATATTGAAAAATTAACAGTTGCACTGTTTGTTGAAATATTTGTTGTATTTTTAATACTAAATGTTAAAGGTGTTGCAGAACCTTTAGTTGTAAACTTATTGTTACCGCTGGTGTATGTTTTTGAGCCGACTACCGCATAAGCAACCCATGTATACTCTGTGCCTGCTGATAAGGCATAATTTACTTCCTTGCCTGAACCGATTACATAAGTAGTGTTAAACGTACTGCTATTGTAAATTGATGAAGGTAAGGTCTCTTCGTAAGTCTTGCTCCAATTTGTTTCAGAGCTTTTCCTAATTTTCATACCCACCTTGCTTACCGTCTTATTTGATGGATTTGATATTGAAAAATTAACAGTTGCACTGTTTGTTGAAATATTTGTTGTATTTTTAATACTAAACTCTAAAGAAGCACTCGGATCGGTATAATCATAAGATTCGTTAGCAGGATTAATTCCACTGTTATCCCAATAATTTGTATAAGTAATGGCAAAATGCAAATGTGCTCCTGAAGAATTGCCAGTTGTACCTACTTTTCCAATTTGCTGTCCTGATGAAACACTGGAGCCAACATTTATTCCTGAAGGTATACTTCCACCCTGCATGTGTGCATATTGATAAACTCTACCATCAGTTCCCTTAATTACAAGTCCTGTGCCAAATCCGTTACAGTCTCCGAAAGAACCATAATGCTGACTTGTGCAGGTGAACTTGTGTGTAACTGTTCCTCCGATAGCAGCAATAACCTTTGCCCCAGTGATTGTTCCATCGGAAATATCAATAGCGTTTCCGTCGTGAAAGCCTTGGGAAAGGTTAGTATGACCTGGAACCGGCCAATAAAGTTTTACTCCTGCATTTGCCGTTAAGTTTAATCCTGCGATTATGCTTAAAAGCATAACCAACGACATAAATAAGCTTAAAATTTTTTTCATAATTTTTCATCCTTTTCCATAAAAATTAATATGACATTATTACAGTCTACAGTATTCTATCACATTATTTTTGCTTTTTCTATTCTCTTGCAGCGTACACTCGGGAAAATTTTTTTATTGCTAAAAAACACTTTACAAATAGCAATTTCAAATCTATAATTTATATTATCAGAGTATGAAGGAGGAGGATTGTTTGGACAAAAAATGTCCCTATTGCGGGCAAAGTATACCTGAAGAAGCCTCCTTTTGTTTGCATTGCTTTACGCCGTTGAACATTGTTAAATATTCCGACAGCGAAGATAACGGAAAAAGCAAAAATGCAATTACGGCTATTGTATTTTCAATTATTATAATTGTTGTGCTGACTGCTGTTTTAACTTGTTCAATAAGCAAAATCAATAATGATAAAGCTGCTGCTATTTATTCAGGCAATTCTTCTCAAATCTCAACAGAAGAAAATATATCCGATACAGCAACGTTCTCGACAAAAGAAACAGCAACAGAAAAAATCACAACAAAAAAAGCTACTGATTCAAAAGAAGCATCTACTGCTTCAGAAGCATCTAAAAGCACCTCGGCAACCACTGAAAAGCAGACAACAATTAAAGAAAGCACCCCAAAAAAATCCGAAACCAAAGCCACGGTAAAAGCTACAGAAAAGACTACCACTTCTGTACCTGCTGTTGTTATAAGCAATGGTATTCTTAGTAAATATCCGTCAGACAGGAAAAATAAATCTTATACAATTCCCTATGATGTTACAAGGATAGAAAAGAATGCTTTCAATAATAAATACATAAAAACGCTTACCTTCAGTAAAAGAGAAAATGTTGAATGTGACTGGGCAAATTTGTTTGCAGGTCTTAAAAATCTGGAAACGGTATATGTATATCCGGGAACATCCGCAGACCTTGAAGGACTACAGTATTTTGACGGAGAGATAGTATATTATGACTGATGAATTGAGAAAGAAAACCGACGAACTGCTTGAAGAATTAAAATTCAAAAACACAGATATTCAGGAATACATAGAAAACAATCCTGAATCATTTATAGAAATTAATCTAAAGGAATTTTGGGCTGAAATCATTGATAAATCAAAAATGACTAAATCAGACATAATTAATAAATCCGATTTCTCCTATGTATATTTTTACGATGTCATTTCAGGAAAAAAGATACCCACAAGTGATAAAATTGTACGCCTTATCCTTGCAATGCACCTCCCTCTTGAGGATTGTCAGACAGCCCTCAAATATTGTGGAAAATCACAGCTTTATCCGAGGATAAAAAGAGACAGCATCATTATCTACGCAATTACTCACGGATATACTGTTTTAAAAACACAGGAAGCACTTATTAAAGCCGGAGAAAGCGAATTGAAATGAGCGAGTTGAAAAATTATATTGACCAAGCGTTGAAAACAGAATACAAAGAAATAAAAATTCTGTCTGATACGGCGGTAAACAAACTGACTGCTTTTGAACATATCAAAACAGGGAAAAAGCTTGTTTTAATACGCTCTTTAAACAGAAATGATGAGGTTTTCCGTGCCTTGAAATCGAAGGACACAAACGGTTATTTACCTATGATTTACGAGGTTTGCGGAGAAGATGATGCATTGTACGTTTTAGAAGAATATATTGATGGAGAAAGCCTGTTTAAAAAATACAATACGACTCAGCCTACCGCCGAGGAATTAAAGAAAATACTTATTTCAATTTGTAATTCTATGGAAATTCTCCACAGGCACAACATAGTTCACAGGGATATTAAGCCTAACAACATAATGGTACGTGATGACGGTACGGTTTGTATGGTGGATTTAAGCATTGCAAAGATGATAAATATAAACGGAGCTAAAGACACGATGACTTTAGGTACGGTTGGATATGCGGCACCGGAGCAGTTCGGCTTTTCGCAAAGTATGCCAACCGCAGATATTTATGCCTTCGGTGTGCTTGCAAACCAGCTTGCTTTAGGTGTTTACCCCACAACAGATGTTCCAAAGGGAAAGCTTGGAAGAATCATAAAAAAATGCACCTCTACTCAAATCTCCAACAGATACCAAAATGCATCTGAACTGAAAAAAGCTATAATGTACATATAATAAAAGAAACTGTGAAGAAACAGCAATCTTAATGATTACCGACTTCACAGTTTCTTTCTATTTGCATTTAATTGATTTTACAGAACTGTAATCCGAATACATTTTCGCTTTTTTACCGTCAACCTTAACAGTTTTATAGGAACGAACCTTAACATAGTATTTAACGCCCTTTTTAAGATTTTTAAATTTATATGACGTAATTGAATTTTTTCCCAATGTGACGGTCTTTTTATTCTTTGTAAAGCTACTGTTCGTTGCAATTACTATCTGATATCCCGTTGCAGAACTGTCCTTAGCCCATTTTGCAGTCACGGCTTTTTTAGAAGATGACAAAGTATTTTTCGTAATGCGTTTAGGCTTAACGGAAAAATATAAATCCTTTGTACCGCTGTAACATCCCTTAAATTCAATTCTGACCTTATACTGCCCTATTGCTTTAAGATTAGAAATACTCTTACCTGTACTGCGTGAAATATAGGTAACCGTATAATTACTGCTCGAGATTGTATTACCGTTAGCATCTTTTACTGTAACTGTAGGCTTTTTCAGTGCTTTTCCCGTGTATGTATAAGACATCTTTGAAAGAGTGACAGACTTAATTTTTGCTATTGATGTTTCTGCTTCAATATTATTGCAGACACTGCAATATGTTATCTGACTGCCTGCTTTTTCAAAATCCGCATTTATTATTTTTGTAACATAATTATGGTCGGACTTGGCTATTGCTTCGCTATAGCTGTAACCGCATTTTGAACACACAAAGGTTTTACAGCCCTGATTGGTACAGGTTGGCTCAACTACAGTTTGAATAAAGGTATGACCTGTTGCTTTTACTGTTTCCTGTGCTTTAATAATTTCACTGCATCTTGAACAATGTATGCCTTCTGTTAAACCGTTCTCGGTACAGGTCTCAGACACAGCTTTATCAATCACAATATTATGTCCCAAAGCATCAGTATAATCATCGGCATATGAGTCACCGCATTTTGAACAGATGAACACGGTATATCCTTTTTCGGTACAAGTCGGTTCCACAGTAACTCCTATGTAATTATGCTTTTCTTCGCATTCTGTTAGCGGTATAAAGGTTATATTCAAATTAGATTTTGTGTTATTTTCAGCAAATTGCTGTGCTGTTGAATTTTCATAACCATATATGGTTATATCATAATTAAGAAATGAATTTGCAGAAAAAGAAAAAATACAATCCGGATTTAATACTTTTACAGAACAATCAGTTGCTATACTAATATTGTCGATTCTTTGAAGATTTTCAGGAATAATTATATACTTTAGCGAAGTATTATAAAAAGCATAATTTTCACAGACTTCAACATTATTTAAATCAATACTATTTACTAAACAAAATCCAAATGCCTGCTCTTTAATAGTTGTAACACTGTCCGGCACCTTGTATTCTGTTTCAGGCTTGCGTGACGGATAACATATAAGCTCTGTTGATTTATTGCCCAGTAAAACATCATCAGGAGCAGAAAAATATTCATTATCCGCAGAAACGAATATATTCTTCAGCTTAGTACATTGATTAAAAATAGCCGTACCGACGGTTTCAAGGCCTTTTCCTATATTAATTGATGACAATTGTGAACATACATCAAAGCAATATGAACCGATGCTGACAACAGAATCAGGAATATTTATCACTGCTATTTTTGTTCTGCTAAAGGCATACTCCTCTATAACCTTTAATCCTTCGGGTAGCACAATGCTTTGAATATTTGAATATTCAAAAGCATTTTTGCTTATTTTTTTCACAGTATCGGGCACAGTAAATTCTGTCTGCTCACTTGCAGAAGCAAAAATAATAAGCTCGGTTTTACCCTTATCATATAAAGCATTATTTTCAGAGCAAAAATATTGATTCTCTTCATCAACGGTAACAGAACAAATGTGCGAGTTATTTATAAAGGCATTTTCTCCAATATGCGATACGCCTTTTGGTATAAATAAATTTTCAATTTGGGAATTTCTGAACGCTTGATCACCTATTGATTTTAGATTTTCCGGCAATTGTATAGATTTAAGAGAAGTAGACTGAAATGCCGAATCACCTATTATCTCCAAGCTATTCGGAAGCACAATGCTCTGCAGTCCAAAATTCGAAAAGCATTGTTCGCCGATTTCTGTTACGCCTTCGGGAATAACAACATTCTGCACAGTCGTACTTCTAAAAAAAGCCTTTTCTCCTATTTTGGTAACAGTATATCCGTCAATTTCAGAAGGAACAGATACATCGGTATCGGTTCCCGAATACTTTGTTATACATACTTCAGTATCGCTTATAATACTATATGTATAGTCGCTTGCATATGCATAAAAATTTATTGAGCATAAAGAACAAAACAAAACTAATACCGATAGAATAAATGAACAATATCTCTTTTTCATAAGCATCTCCTCTTAATTCATATATTATATATTAACACAAATCCTAATTTATGTAAATAAGAGTTATACAGTAGACAATGAGGAGTAATCAGAATCAAGGTAAAAATTCAGCTATAAAGATAAATTTATGCAGATTTTCGCAGAAATAGGAATTGTTAATCATCTTTCTCCCGACTGCGAGGAAGCACAAAGACTGATTAAAAAATTAAAGAATTTTATCGCAGATAATTATTATACCTAAACTGATGAAATTCTAAAATGTTGGGCAAAATGTAGGCTTCCAAGGAACGCTTCAAAAACAATATTGACAAGGCAGGCGGTATCAAAACAGCCGAGTTCACTGCGAAAGCGATTAACTGTATATATTCATAATAAGCAAAAGCAAGGTGCTAATAAATACACCTTGCTTTTTACTATAATCTCTTTTCGTCTTCTTTGCGTTGTTTATTATTATATATTGCAATTGGAATCGCACAGCCGATTCCACCGCCGAGGACTATACCGCCGAGGAGAAATACCCACCATAACGGATACTTTATCTGTTCCTCTTCTTCTGTTTCCGGCTCAACAGGTTTTTCAACTATTGTGGTTGAAACCTTTTGCTCTTTGGTGTAGCTTTTGCCGAACTCGTCCTCGTAGGTAATTGTTACTGTACCTTCTGTTTCGCCAAGCTCTTTGCTTACTCGAAGATTTGTACTTGCAGAGCCTTGCTCGCCTGCTGCAATCTCGCCCACAAAGGTTGTGCCACCGCTTTCAAGACCTTTAATATCAAAATCGATTTTGCAATTTCGAATATTGCTCTTGCCTGTGTTAAGAATTGCAATATCCATTGTGGTTGTGTCGTCGGGATAAACCTTTACAGGTAGCTGAACGCCGCTGTAATCAAGTCCAACGGTTTGCTTAACATTCACACGGATAACATCGCTGTTTGTATATGAGCCAAAATATTTGTCCTCATACTCGCTTGATACTGTGATAGCGTGTTCACCGATTTGGGCAGTTGCCGATGCAGTCAGTTCAACCTCCCAAGTGTATGTTCCGTTGGCATTGATTTTATCAACATACGTATTCCCTGTACCAACAGGCTTAATATCACCACTATCCTCTGTAACAGATAGCTTGATATTTTTGATATATTTTGTCTTACTGTAATTCTTTAAAGTAATAGTAACCTTTGACTTTTTATTAGGTGTCAAGCTATCACCGTCAACCTTAAAATCGGTTACCATTAGCCTTGGATTAGATGCGTCTTGAGTGGTCTCTTTTTCTCCTGCGTATGCAGTAAGGGTAAAACCAAAGCATATAATCACAGCAAGAATAATTGTAATTAACTTTTTCATATAATTTCTCCTATTTGGCTCCCTTGTGTAAAGGGAGCTGTTGAGCGTAGCGAAACTGAGGGATTGTAAAAATATTTTTATCCCCTCAGTCTTTGTGCCCAAGTTGCTACGAAACAGTCCACCGGACTATTTCTCCCAAATCATAGATTTGGAGCAACGGTCTCTTTCGCTACGCGAAATTCACTCAGATCCCCTTAATTACATTATAAGGGGAGCCTTAGCAGGTTTTATAATTCCCTTATGTTTTCTACAATACTGTTTTTCATTTCTTTGTGTACTCTAAACCATAGATTTAAAGTGCAAACAGCGGCTAAAATAACAGTCATACAAAGTGAAAGAACAGGATTAAATTTAAGCAGGAATGTTTCTCCTACCATTAAGCATATAATCTTTAACACAAAGAACAGAGCAACAAATAATAAATATCCTATTACCACGCCCAATCCAAGCATTGAAATCATTTGATAAAAATAAGATTTTACTAATTCTTTTTCATCAGCACCGACAGCACGAAGTGTGCCGATTACTCGCTTGTTTTCTCTGATTTGTGCTGAAATCGAGTTGTTAATAATACTTGTGCAAAGTGCAAAGCATAAAACTGTTATTGCAAGCAAGGTTGTAATATATGCCCTCATATCATTTTCTTGTCTTTTTGTATATTCGTAATTGTTATCAAGCCAACCACCGTATTTTGCTCTATAAGCTTCAAGCTCATCTGCAATATCCGAATTCCTGTCATCATCCAACTCACAGTTAACATTTATTCCCACTGCATTATAATTCTTCCCGGGACAAAAGCCATTAAAGCCTTGTAATGATGTAATTATTGCCATATCGTAAATTCCAAATCCATATTTTGAATCACAATCATTAGGGCTGACGATTGCGCCAACTTTTACAGTTTTTACCTGTGACTTTGCGGATAATACTGCATTCCCCTCATCATCATAATCAACATAATTAAATGATATTTGAATTTCATCACCGGCATTGATTGTTCGCCTTTCATCAGCTACCGTTTTGTAATTCAAGCTTACGTTGCTGATTTCATCATCATATAATGTGTATGATGCATACCCGCTCCCTTTAATGTAAGGCTTTATTCTAAACTGAACTCTGTCAGGTGCCACAAGAATTATTTCTTCGCCTGATTTCAACTTATCGTAATCAATTTTACCGTCAAGAAGCTTTTCTTCAAGTGTTGCAATTTGTCGTTCATCAAAGCCATAGAAACCAAAAGATAGCGGTACTCCGTCTATACCATACAAATCTCTTGTTTCATCCATATGCTCCTTTTCCCATTTATTTAATTTGCAGTTTTTGATGTTTTTCTTAATATTCTCCAAATTCAAATCATCTGGCTCTATAAACATTTCGGAATTAAGTGTTGCAATATATGAGTCAAGCTTATTAAATCCTGCATAAACAGTTCCTGCCTTTTTACCATAAACTGCATCTACATAAGACAATGCTTCAATAGACTGCTTATCATTTTCAAGCATACCATTTGTTGTATTTGCATTTGCATCGCCACCATTCATTTCTACGATAGAATAGTCATAATAAAAGCTTCTTAAATCATTCTTTGCATTACTGACAAATGAAGCACCCAAGCTTGTTCCTACGATAGTAATAACAAGTAAAAATGTTACTGCAGTTTTACTGCTCTTATAAAAAATCAAGTTTCTTTTTGCCAAGTGCTTTGATGGTACAAATTGCTTTTTAGTTTTTATTTTCTTTGTCTTTATTTTGTGATTATTGTTGATATTTCTAATTGCCTGCATTGGAGTAATCTTTGATGCAAATAACAGAGGAATCAGTGCCGAAAGCATAACAATTACTACATTCACAATGGCACAAATTAAAAGTATCCATGCATTGCTGTTTATTACGGCTTCTTTGGAAATAAGGTTTAGCATTATTCTTACTAAAGCATAAGAAATAATGATACTGAAAGGAACAGCAACCAGGCTGATAATAAATGCTTCTCTACCAAATATTTTGACTATTTGGCGTTTAGTGGTTCCAATTGCACGAAGCATTCCGATTTGCTTTTTTCTATCCTTTAAATTCGTATTAAACGCATTTGAAATGATAACGCAAGAGGCAACAATAAAAACCAATACCAATATAAATATATATCCACCATTGTCGCTTATCGCCGAGAAATTAAAATAATCTATACCGCCAAAATTCATTTGATTAGCAGTAAATGTTAAGCCTAAATCTTCAAAATGTTTGTATGCCGCCTCATAATCAGCAGTATATCTACTATCTTTTAATGTTTTCTTATATTCTTTTACAAATTCTTTATTGGAGATTGAATATGCACAATAGTTTTCTTTGCCTCCAAGGTCAACAGCAGAATTTTTCACAACAAAAATTGATGGTATTATTTTTGAATATTCATTTGACCTTTCATCATAGGAAAGATTGTAATACTTATCCTTCAATATACCTACAAGCTTATATTCCTTCTCAATTGTTTCAGCATAATCATTACCATTTTGAACTGCAATATCAAGCTTGATTGCGTCACCCAACTTGGCATTTTTATACCCGATAATCGCAAGTGTGCTTTCTTCAATTGCAACCTCATTATCCTTTTTCGGCATCACACCTTCAATTAGCTTTTGATTGGATATTTTTTCAGCATTATCATCAAGCCAACCGATTGAATATCCTTTTCCTGTTTTCTTATCTATTTCAACAAATCCAAGAATATGAGCCAATCCATATTGGTCAGCAACACTATCTTTTGTGAGCATTTTATAGTCGTCTTGCTCATAACCATCGATACTGACAATAAAATCTTGGTAGCCATAATCGTTTGCTAATTGCTCTTTGTGAGTGTCATTTGCACTTTTCATAAAGAATAGTGCACTTGAAGAAAACACCATTGCAAGAATGATGCCGATAATCATTATGGTATATTGCTTACGGCGTTGCTTTAGATTACCGAGAGCAAGGGTGTTAATAGTTAATTTCTTTTTCATAATTCATTCTCCTATTCGGCTCCCTTGTGTAAAGGGAGCTGCTGAGCGTAGCGAAACTGAGGGATTGTTAAATACCTTTTATCCCCTCAGTCACTTCGTGACAGCTCCCCTTAATTACATTATAAGGGGAGCCTTTATAATGTTGCCACCTCTTGCTTGGTATCTCTGACAATTCTTCCGTCCTCTATTGTCAAAATCCTGTCCGCCTGCTCTGCTACGCCTAAATCATGAGTAACAAGAATTAGTGTTACGCCAAGCTCGCTTGCGGCATACTTTAAGAGAGAAAGCACCTCTCGTCCGCTCTTACCGTCAAGGTTACCGGTTGGCTCATCTGCAAACAGGATTGATGGTTTATTAGCAAGCGCTCTTGCGATAGCAATTCTCTGCTGCTGACCGCCGGAAAGTGCTGACGGCAAATGCTCTAATCTATCCTCGATGCCAAGCATTTTGATAATCTTATCAATATACTCCTCGTCAACCTTTTTCTTATCAAGCATAATGGGAAGAAGAATATTTTCATAGCCTGTTAGCTCGTTTACAAGGTTGTAGGCTTGGAACACAAATCCAAAGCGTCTGCGTCTTAAAATTGAAAGCTGATTATCGTTATAATCGCTTAGCTTCTTATCTCCGTAGGTTACATAGCCGCTTGTTGGATTTTCAAGGGAGCTTAAAACATGTAGAAAGGTTGATTTGCCCGAGCCTGACGGACCTGTGATAGCACAGAACTCGCCCTGCTCAAATGATACCGTAACATCATCAACAGCCTTGACGATATTTTCTCCGCTGATGTATTCCTTTGTTAAATTTGTGCATTCTATAATATTCATAGTGAACACTCCTTTTCTTTTGTCAGCTTAATAATAACAAATCCATCTTGCAATAATCTTACTTTAATCTTAAGAATTTGTAAGAATAAAAAATAAATAGCCCTGGTGAACAGGACTATTTAATCAACCAATCATAATCTTGTCTGCAATCAAGAACATAGTCAATAAAAACATCATTATCCTTGATTTGGTACAATACCAAATACCAATTTTCTACATACATTTTATGATACTTATTTGGTGTGATACATTCTTCATTAAAAAAGGAAATCTATTTGGCATTTCTTCAAGTGAATTGAATGCATCAATCAACCTTGATTTAGTATTTCTTGCAGCATTTTTGTTTACACTTGCAATAAAAGCAACACGCTCCTTTAGCATATCTGCTGCTCTTTGCGAAACAATAATATTATACTTTTGCATATCACACCTCATCGATGATTCTGTCAAGTTCATCACCTAATTGTGATACAGATATACCCTTAATGCCAGCTATTCTATCCTCCTCAACGGCTAAAAGCTGTTCTCTGAGTTCAAGCATTTTTTCTCTTCTTGAAAACGCTTCAATATCCATAACAACTAAGTCGCCCTCGCCGTTTTTGGTTAGATATACAGGCTCTCCTGTTTTTTTACATAATATTGAAATTTCATTATAGTTTTGTCTAATAGTAGCACTTGGTCTGATATTCATACAAACATCTCCTTGTAGTAATATTCTATCCATATTATATTATAATTATACTACTATGTCAACTGTTTATATCGTAATATATCCGTCAATATGAGGAAGACAGATGATTATGTTCAAGCCTTCCTTTGTATTTTCTGCAGTAATTGTTCCGTGGTGCTTTTCGATAATAGCCTTTGTGATAGCAAGACCGATACCGGCACTGTTTGGATTTGCGTTATCTGTTCTGTGAAAACGGCTGAAAAGCTTTGGCAAATCCTCTTGAGCCACACCGCCACCATTATCCATGATAGAAACATTTGTTGATTTTTCACTATCATCAATAGTTATTATTATTTCACCATCATCATCGGTATGTTCACTTGCATTCTTAACAATATTTGCGATAGCCTCATACATCCAAGCCTTATCCATACGTAGTCTGCTATCGCCAACTACTGTATAAGATTTGCTTGGAAACATAGGCTTGAATTCGTCAACAATTTCGTTTGACAATTCAGCCATACTTTCAAACTTAAAATCCATTGTGTAGGAATCACTCTTAATTTTTTCAAGTCGCAACAGCTTATATATCAAATTTTCCATTTTTTCAATTAGAATTAGCTCTTTTTCGGTATGCTCGCTTGGATTGTTGGCATTTTCCATTTCAACATAGAGCTTCATACCTGCAAGGGGAGTTTTTAACTGATGGGAAATATCGCTGATAAATTCTGTGTTTTGCTTTGACTTTTTAGCAGTATTATTTTGCTCTAAATGGTATAACTCCTCCAAATCATTAACGGCGTTTTGTAATCTTGCAAAGTGATTATCACTTGTGCTGAATTCCGTTGGAGTATCGTTATCAATGAATTCCTCAATGCCATAGGTCAGCCTGTCAACATTCTTGTGTATTTTTCTGTTATTGACAAATACGATGATTAGAGCAATAACCAAAACTGCGATTATGATATATAATGTCACTACTTGTCCTCCCATCTGTAACCAACGCCACGAATGGTTTTTATATGATTGGCACCGATTTTTTCACGAAGTCGGCTGATGTGAACGGATAAGGTGTTGTCATCAATGAAATCCCCTGCATCATCCCAAATGCTTTGAAGAAGCATAGCACGGGTTACGATAATTCCGTTGTTGCGAATAAGGATTGAAAGGATTTGAAATTCTGTTTTAGTTAAGAATATAATCTCACCGTTTTTCTTAACCGTCATATTGCTTGTATCAATAGCAAGGTCAGAGCTTTGAATTACATTGCTTGCAGAATTTCTGCGTAGCAATGCACGAACCCTTGACATAAGTTCAAGAAGCTTAAACGGCTTTGTCACATAATCGTCTGCACCTGCATCAAGCCCACGAACAATTTGTACTTCATCATCGCAGGCGGTTAAAAAAAGAATAGGGATATTGTTGCCACTTTTTCGTATTTCCGTGCAGAAATCAAAGCCGTTGCCATCCGGCAACATAACATCAAGGATAACAAGATTAAAGCCATCGGTTATTTTACTTCTTGCATCCAAGATAGCAGATACAGCAGTAACACCGTAGCCTTCTTTTTCAAGCATTTCGCACAATCCGTCACGCAAAAACGCGTCATCTTCAACTAATAAAATCTTTGCACTCATATTATCACCAAAAATATAATATCATAAATAAAATATGCTATCAATAAATTAGACAAAACCTTACGAAATCTTAAGAAAAGGCGCTGTAAAAAAATATCGAAATGAAAATCCGGGATTCATGAAAAGTGAG
>JBJFHZ010000111.1:0-28690 GCA_051894075.1 Eubacterium sp. | reverse complement strand
TAGCCTGCAAGCTCACGGAAAATCTGCATTACCTGCTCCTGATACACCATACAGCCGTAGGTGTTTTCAAGTATGGGCTTCAGCTTGTCGGTAATATACTTTACATTTTGCGGGTTATGGGAATTTTCAATAAAGGTGTCAATCTGCTTTGCAGGACCTGGTCTGTAAAGTGATGTGGCGGCAATTAAATCCTCTAAAGCAGTTGGCTTAAGATTCATAAGCATCTGCTTCATTCCCGAGGATTCAAACTGAAATACGCCCTCTGTCTGACCTCTTGCAAAAAGCTTGTAAACCTTTGGGTCATCAATAGGTATTTTGTTAATATCAATTCCTGCCGCCTTTGAAGCGTCGTCAATAACAGTAAGAGTTCTAAGTCCCAAAAAGTCCATTTTGAGAAGTCCAAGCTCCTCAAGGGTAGTCATAATATACTGAGTAACAGGCACACCGTCGTTAGTTGCAAGAGGAACATATGAGGAAACAGGGTCATGGGTAATTACAACGCCTGCTGCATGGGTTGATGTATTTCTCGGCATACCCTCAACCTTTTGTGCAGTTTCAATCAGCTCCTTAACCTGAGGGTTTTCCTCCATTAGAGCCGAAAGCTCCTTTGACTTATTAACAGCCTGCTCAAGAGTGATATGCAAATCGTTAGGTATCAGCTTTGCCACAACATCAACGGCTGAATAAGGCATACCCATTGCCCTGCCAACATCTCTCACTGCCGCTCTTGCCGCAAGGGTACCGAAGGTCACAATCTGTGCCACGTGGTCGGCGCCGTATTTTTGAGTTACATAATCTATAACCTCTCCCCTGCGTTCATAACAAAAGTCAATATCAAAATCAGGCATTGAAACTCTTTCGGGATTGAGAAATCGCTCAAACAGAAGATTGTATTTCATCGGGTCAAGGTCTGTAATTTCCATACAATACGCCGCTATAGAGCCTGCGCCTGAGCCTCTGCCGGGGCCTACAGGAATATCCTTACTCTTTGCAAAGGATACAAAATCGGCAACAATGAGATAATAGTCCGTATAGCCCATTTTCTCCACGGTATCAAGCTCATATTCAAGCCGGTCATAATATTCCTTTGGCGGATTTTCACCGTATCTCTTTTTCATTCCCTGCATACAAAGCATTTTGAAATATTCAAAATGGTCCATATTATTCGGTGTTTCGTAATAAGGAAGTTTTGTATTTCCGAATTCAAAATCGAAATTGCATCTGTCGGCAATAATCTGAGTGTTATCTATTGCCTCCGGAACATCTGAAAACAGCTCTCTCATTTCATCTTCGCTTTTGAGATAAAACTCATTTGCGTGGAATTCAAGCCCGGTATCATCACCGATAACGTGGTTTGTGGCAATACAGATAAGCAACTGCTGAATTTTAGCGTCGCTTTTTTCAATATAATGAACGTCGTTTGTGGCAACAAGAGGGATACCTGTCTCACGTGAAAGACGCTTAACTCCCTCGCTTACAATCTTCTGCTCCGGCAGTCCGTGGTCCTGAATTTCAAGGAAATAATTATTTTCACCGAAAACATCTCTGTACCACAAGGCTGTATTCTTTGCTTTTTCATAGTCCTTTTGAAGAAGGCTCTGGGGAATTTCCCCTGCCAAGCAGGCAGAAAGGCATATTAGCCCCTGATGATATTTTTCAAGTATATCGTGGTCAATTCTCGGTTTAAAATAAAAGCCCTCGGTAAAGGATTTAGACACAAGCTTTATTAAATTTTTATAGCCTGTTTCGTTTTCGCAAAGGAGGATAAGGTGGTTATAATCCTTGTCAAGAACCTTCTCCTTGTCAAATCTTGTTCTCGGAGCCACATACACCTCACAGCCGATTATAGGCTTTATGCCCTCCTCCTTACACGCCTTATAAAAATCAACAGCCCCGTACATATTACCGTGGTCGGTAATAGCAAGAGACTGCATATTCAGGCTCTTTGCACGCTTAACAAGCTGTTTGATACGGCAGGCACCGTCCAGCAGCGAAAACTCTGTATGTGTGTGCAAATGAGTAAACATATTTTATTTCACTTTCCTTTTTATAATTCCTTTGAAATCTCAATAATCCTTTTCAGTCTATGATTGATTCCCGAACGGGAAAGACCTGCAAGCCTTGCCAAATCCGACAGAGAGGCTTCGGGATTTTCAATTCTCAAAATGGCGATTTCTTTAAGGTCGGGTTTGAGAAAATCAAGTCCCTTTTTCTCTTTGATTTTCTCAATAGCCGAAATGTGCTCAAAGCTTGCCTTAACTGTTTTTTCAATATTAGCCGTTTCGCAGTTTGCCGTTCTGTTTGCTTTATTTCTGAAATCCTTAACTATCTCAACATTCATCATTTCAAACATTGAAGATGAGGCACCCATAATATAAAGGCAGTCCTCTATCGCCTCGCTGTCCTTGAAATAAACTATGTTGTAGCCCTTTCTGTTGGCGGTTTTAGGTGCAATATCACACTCGCTTAACAGAGTTACAAGACTCTTTGAAAGATTGAGATAAGGCACGGTAAATTCGAGATGATAATCCTTTTCCGGATTAGAAACAGTTCCGCAGGACAAAAAGGCTCCTGCAAGAAAAGCCTTCTGACAGCCTTCGCAGTCAAAGTTTGAAAAATTAATTTTGAGACTGCCTGTACTGTCGTGACCGAAGGCTTTTAAAATTTTATCACACTGTGCCTTATCATTTAGCATAACCGTAAAGCTTCTTGCGTGGGCTGACGGCTTTATCTGGCATTTTACATTACAATATTTTGTAATAAGCTTTTTGTATAGCTTTGCAATTTCTTCATTTTCGGTCTGTATTCCGACACCGTAGGAGGAAAAGCTTTTTCCGAAAATGCACATTCCGTAAAGCATAGCCTTCTCACAGCAGGAATTTTCATATTCAATTTTCAAAAGCTCACTCTTAACCTGCTTTGAAAACGACATTTTAATTACGCTCTATATCTCTGTGGTAAACAGAAACATTTTCCCATTTCTTTGAAAAATATTCTTTCAGCGCCTCGGCTATTGCAACGCTTCTGTGATTTCCGCCTGTGCAACCGATAGCGAGAACAATCTGACTTTTGCCCTCTTTTATGTAAAGAGGATTTAAGAAATCAAGTAAATCTATAAGCTTTTTAAGAAGCTCGTTTGACTCATCAAAGGAAAACACATAATCCTTTACCTCTTTATCAAGCCCCGTTTTTTCACGGAGTTCAACATTCCAGTAAGGGTTTGGCAGACATCTTACATCAATTACAAAGTCTGCAGAGGACGGTATTCCGTACTTAAAGCCAAAGGAGATACAGTGGATATTCATTATCTCCCTGTTACCGCCCAAAAGCACCTGAGCAAGCCTTGTTCTCAGCTTCGGTGCGTCAATATTAGATGTGTCTATAACATAATCCGCCCTCATTCTTAAGGGAGAAAGAATTTCCTTTTCATAGGATATTGCTTCTGCAATATTGCCGTTAAATCGGTCGGCAAAGGGATGCTTTCTTCTTGTAAGCTTATATCTTTTCAGCGCTTCGGAATCATTGACATCAAGATATACAATTCTTACATCGTAGCCGAAATTTTCAACCTCTTTAACACTGTTAATGAACTGCTCAAAAACACTGCTTGACCTTACGTCAACAACCATTGCAACCTTTTCATACTCATTGCCCTTTGAAAGCAGACCTACAAAGGTTGTCAAAAGCTCTGTAGGCATATTATCAATACAGTAATATCCTACATCCTCCATAAAGCCCATTGCAGTTGATTTTCCTGCACCGCTAACACCTGTTAAGATTATAAATTCCTTACCCATAAAAGCACCTCTTTTTTATTAAACTATTTATATATGAATATTATTTTGTAACTCTTATTTCTCTTTCAAGCCTAACGCCCTTTTCTCTGTATACGGTATCTGCACAAATGTCGCAAAGCTCCAAAACATCACGGCAGGTTGCACCGCCCTTATTGATAATAAAGCCTGCGTGCTTTTCGCTGACCTGCGCTCCGCCCACGGTTTTGCCCTTAAGTCCGCACTCCTGAATAAGTGCTCCTGCAAAATATCCCTCAGGTCTTTTAAAGGTTGAGCCCGCCGACGGAAATTCAAGAGGCTGTTTATCTCTCCTTCTTGAAATAAGGTCGTTCATTTTTTCTTTTATTTCAACCTGATTGCCTTTTTTAAGCTTAAGATAAAGTCCTGTAATTATACAGCCGTTATCGTAGTAAGCGGAATGGCGGTAGGATAATTCAAGCTGTTCCTTTTCAAGAAAGCCTGCTTCTCCGTTTTTGTCAACGTGACTGCATTTATAAAGCACGTCCTTCATTTCTCCGCCGTAGGCACCTGCGTTCATAAAGGCTCCGCCTCCGCAGGAGCCCGGTATTCCGTAGGCAAATTCAAGCCCTGTAAGGCTGTTTTCATATGCAAAACGGCACAGGGAAATAAGCTTTGCCCCTGCCTGTGCAAAAACAGTTTCCTCGTCAATAAGATTTATTTTACCAAAGCCATCTGCAAGTATCATAACGCAGGCATCTATACCGTCGTCGTCAACAAGCAGATTTGAGCCGTTTCCTATGGCAATAAGCCTTATTTTTTCGGCATTTGCCGTTTTGACTATTTCACAGATTTGCTCCTCGCTTTCGGGATAAACGATAAGCCTTGCATTACCGCCTATCTTAAAGGTAGTATGAAGGCTCATTGATTCATTTTCAGCATATCTGCAATTTAATTTTTCACAAAGATTAATTAACTGCTCCAAGCTATCACCGATAAAAGTATTAGTAAATTGTATTATTTAACCTTGCCGAGAATTGCGGCACCGATTATTCCTGCGTCATTACCAAGCTCAGCCTTTACGATTTTAGTCTGAATTTTGCTGTGAATCGAGTATCTTTCAGCAAGGACAAATCTACGCAGAGGCTTCATAAGAGTTTCGCCCTCATTACAGATACCGCCGCCGATACAGATTACCTCAGGCTGAAGCGCATTAACTATATTAATAAGTCCGCAGGCAACATATTTAATATATGTATCAACAACCTTAATTCCTGCGATATCACCAAGCCTCATAGCGTCAAAGGCAGTTCTTCCCGAAACCTTGCCCTCCTGCTGAGCAAGCTTATGCATAATTGAATCGGGATACTCCTCCATTGCTTTTTTAGTCTGTCTGATAAGAGCAGTAGCGGAAGCGTATGCCTCCCAACAGCCCTTGCGTCCGCAGGAGCACTGCTCACCATCAACAACGATAACCATATGGCCGCATTCACCGCCTGCAAAGTTTACGCCGTTTACGATTTTTCCGTCAATAATAATACCTGAACCAACGCCTGTTCCGAGGGTTACGGCAACAAAATCCTTTGCACCGTTTCCAACCCCTGCATAAGCCTCACCAAGAGCGGCACAGTTAGCGTCATTTTCAATAAATATTTTTTCCTCAGGCTTTGAAAGTCTTTCAGACAGCATTCTTCTTGCAGGAACATTATTAAATGCAAGATTGTTAGCAAATTCAATTACACCGTCGGCGTTTACCGTACCCGGTGTACCCATACCGATAAATTCAATATCATCCATTTCCAGCCCTGCTGCCTTGACAGCCTCAAGTGAAACGGTAGCAATATCGTCAAAAATCTCGTCAGCACTTCTGGGGCTGTTTGTAGGGGTTTTTGAAGTCGCCTTAATCTCATAATTGTCATCTACAACAGATGCAACAATATTTGTTCCGCCTAAATCAATACCAATGTAATACATAATTTTTACCTCTTATCTTTCTTG
The DNA here is from genome assembly GCA_051894075.1 of Eubacterium sp. GTDB lineage: Bacteria > Bacillota > Clostridia > Oscillospirales > Acutalibacteraceae > Eubacterium_R. The sequence continues at coordinate 22,940 of JBJFHZ010000111.1, read as the reverse complement.
TTATTCAGGAAATTTTATTAATGTCAGCTTTGCCAGATTTCAACCTCTTTATCAACAGGCTGAACATCCTCCATACCCAAGCTGACCATAAGATCCTTTGCGGCATTGTAGCCCATTTTTTTCTGACGGTTATTCATTGCCGCCGTTTCAACAATAATAGCAAGATTACGTCCCGGAGAAATGGGAACGGTTATACATGGAACCTTAACATCAAGTATTTTTGCATATTCGTTATCAAGCCCCAATCTGTCATAAGCCTTTGTGGCATCCCATTCCTCAAGCTGAATAACCATATCAATTTTTTCAGAGGGCTTTACGGCACCCATACCGAAAATTCTTCTGGCGTCAATAATGCCTATTCCTCTAAGCTCAACGAAATGCCTTATATTGCTTGGAGAATTACCCATCAAGGTTTTATCACTGATACGCCTTATTTCAACGGCATCATCGGCAATAAGCCTGTGGCCTCTCTTGATAAGCTCAATAGCCGCCTCGCTTTTACCTGCTCCGCTTTCGCCTGTTATGAGAACTCCCTCGCCGTAAACCTCAACAAGAACGCCGTGCCTTGTAATTCTCGGGGCAAGCTCTTTATTAAGATAGGCAATAAGTGCAGCCAAAAACGGAGATGTTTCCTCCTCGGTTTTAAGAAGCGGAATCTCATATTTTTTGCAGGCTTCAATGAAATAATCGGGAATTTCAAGTCCTCTTGTGATTACGGCTGCGGCAGGCTTTAAGCTTAGCCAATAGCCAAGCGCCTTTGTTCTTTCATCGTCGCTCATATTAATCAAAAAGCTAAGCTCTGTCCAGCCCAAAATTTGTATTCTCAGCGGGTCAAAATAATCCGTGTAGCCTGTCAGCACAATTCCCGGTCGATTTATTTCACTTGTTGTAATCAAAATTTCAGAAGCGTCTTTAGGAAGATGAACAACCTCAAGCTCATTAGCCTCTATAATTTTTTCAAGTGATACGGAATAAGTCTGCGACATAAACTCCCCTCCCTGAACAATATACATTTTTATTATAAATTATAAACATTCTATTATCAAGGTATTTTTTTCAAATTACAAAAATTAAATTAAGATTAAATAAAACAATTTGATATTTACATTAATATTGTTTTATGATAGAATGCACTTTAGCATTAGTATGTAAAAATCAGTGCTTTTATTATTTATGAAAACGAGGCGCATATTTTGGACAAAAAGCTAAAGGTGGCAATCGGAACAGACGCGTTTCCGCCTACCACCGACGGTATCAGCAATGTTGCTCAAAGCTACGCATATGAAATAAACAAGCATTTCGGTGAGGCTGTTGTTGTTACCCCGAAAAATCCAAATCAGCTTGATTACAGATACGACTATCAGATTTACAGATACAAAAGCTGGTGGCTTCCCTCAAAGGAGGGCTACAGCATCGGCTGGCCATTTAAAGATGAGCTTCATCAGGATATCATTAATATGAATTTTGATATTCTTCACTCCCATGCTCCTTTGGCTACAAGCTATTATTTCAGAAGAGTGGTTGAAAAAAAGCCTCTTCCCGTGGTTTTAACTTATCACACAAAGTATGAATATGACCTTGACAGGAGAGTTCCTACAAAGCCTGCAAGGGATTTTGCATATCATTTTCTGCTAAATAACATCAATGCCGCCGACGAGGTTTGGGTGACAAGCAAGGGCACATCGGAGTCCCTGCGCAAGCTTGGGTACGAGGGCGATTTTATAGTTATGCCAAACGGCTGTGATTTGCCTGTTACAAATGTTTCCGAAAACAATGTGGCAATCATCAAGCGCAAGCATAATATTCCCGACGACATTCCTGTTTTCATTTACACAGGCAGAATGATATGGTATAAGAATATTGAGCTTATCCTTGACGCCTGCTGTAAGCTGAAAAATGACGGCAAAAAATTCAAGCTTATAATGCTTGGCTTCGGTGCAGACGAAAATGCTATTAAGAGAAAAATCAGGCATCTTGGCTTAAAGGATTATATTCTTTGGACCGGCAAAATTCTTGACAGAAAAGAAATTTTAGGATACTACGGTATTGCGGATATCCTTCTTTTCCCATCAACCTTTGACACAAACGGTCTTGTCGTAAGAGAAGCCGCCGCCTGTGCAACGCCAAGTCTTTTAATCAGGGACAGCTGTGCCGCAGAGGGTATTGAGGACTGCGATACAGGCTTTCTCTGTATGGAAAGTGCTCATTCAATCGCTGCAACTCTTGAAAAAATTATGGATAACAGGGACTTAATTAAGAGAGTAGGCAAAAATGCTCAGGAGAAAATCTATATCAGTTGGGAGGATGCTGTCAAAAAAGCATATGACAGATATCATATAGTTATAGATAATTTCAATTCAAAAAACAATATAAAATAAACAAAGACTGCTCGATAAAAATGAGCAGTCTTTTTATGATACAATCACATAAAAGTTATTTTTCCTTCTTTTTTCTGTTTCGCAAAACTATCATAAAAATCATTCCGATAATTCCGCCCACAGCGTTCATCATCATATCGGTCATTGTATCCACAAGCCCCAGATAGCCGTACTCGTTATTATATTTTGAAAGGTCAAACATTGCAGTTTCCTCTCCTGCCTTGGCAAGCTGAAGATTTGTACCGTGAAGGGTGTCCATCAAAAACTCATAAAATTCCCAGCCTACTGCAATTGACAAAGCAAACATAAGTGAAAAAATTGCGGCAAGGGTGGCGGCACACTGACCCTTTTTTCTTTGAATTATGCAGGCAAAGTCATATCCGAAGGAGGCACAGACAAAGCCCGAAAGGATATGCATAAAATTATCAAACCAGGAAAGCTTATCAAACATTCCGAAATAAGAGCCTATAACTATACCTATAAATATAATAATATTCAGCATTGTTTGGCTCAGTGGCGGCACCTCCTCAATAAAGCTGCCGTTTCCGAAAACCTGAAACATATCCCATAAATGAGTAAAGATAAAGCAGAATACGCTTTCAAAGCCCATTACCAAGTCGCCGTGTATAAAGGAATATCCGGCACAGATAAGCATAGAGATTCTGACAATTATCCAAAAAATAAGCTGTGCCTTAGGTATTTTATCAACAGGGTCTTTTTTTACTTTGTATGCCATTTTTACACCACCTGAAAATATTTCCCCTTATTCTACCATATATGATAGAAAAGTCAATTATTAAATAAAGATAAACTATTATTATGATGTGTAGATTTAATAAGTTTTATTTGATATAATCGTTAAATGTGATGTACACAAATACAAAAAGTGTACAAAAACTATGAAATGAGAGGACAGCTTATGATAGAATATTCCACAAGATATGACGTTAAAAAGACGATGTATGAAAAGTTTGCCGACTCTGCGGCACAAAATGCAGATTCACCCTGCTTTTACTACTACAATAATACAATAACCTGGAGGCAGGCTGAAGAAATGGTTGACCTTTGCGCCGCCGCTCTTGTAGCAAACGGCGTTAGAAAGGGCGACAGAGTTATTATCTGCGCTCCAAATATGCCACAGTGTATTACTGCAATTTACGCAGTAAACAAAATCGGCGCTGTTGCTTCAATGCTTCATCCCCTTTCAGTTGCCAGCGAAGCTCAGTATGCAGTTAATCTCGTAGGTGCAAAATTCGCTTTCTGCTTTGACGTTTCCGAAAAGTCATTTCAGGGTATGAAAAATCTTACACTTGTTCGTTGCAAGACTGCCGGATATTTCCCGAAATCAATTTACGGTGTTATCGCAAATCAGCTTTACAAGAAAAAGATTAAGGGCAAGACTGCTCCTGCAACCGATGTACATAAGAACATTGAATGGACTAAATTTCTTAAAGAGGGTAAGGAATTTCTTGATAACGGCGGTAAGGTTGAAATTTCAAGCGACCCGCTGGCAGTTGCGGCAATTATGATGACAGGCGGAACAACAGGTAATCCAAAGGGCGTTATGCTCTGCAACGAGGCTATCAACAATCTTTCATATCAGCTTCTTGACGTTGTTGATAATGTACTCGGTATGAAGGTTGACCCGAAAACAGACGCTATGCTGACTGCTCTTCCTGTTTTCCACGGCTTTGGATTTGCTCTTTGTATGCACGTTTCAATCTGCACAGGTATGCCTCAGGCTCTGTTCCCGCAGTTTGACGCTAAAATGTGCTCCGACTCAATCAAGAAATACGGCATCAACTATGTATTCGGTGTTCCTGATTTCTTTGAAAAGGTTTACAAGGCAGGCTATCTCAAGGGAATTGATATGTCAAATATGAAGCTTATCGGCTCAGGCGGAGATGTTGTTCCTTATTCTCTTACTGAAAAAATGGATAGACTTCTTAAAGAAAACGGTGCAAAATGCCACTTTGTTTCAGGCTACGGTCTTACAGAATGTGTAACAGTATGCTCCTTCACAGACCCCAGAAGAGAGGCACCTCAGGGATGTATCGGTATCCCTTGCTACAACATTGAGGCAATGACTGTTAAGCCCGGCACTACCGAAGAGGTTAAGGGCGAGGACGGTGAGCTTTGCATTTACGGTCCTACTCTTATGGAGGGCTACTATCACGACCCTGAAGAAACTGCAAAGGTTCTTGTTAAGCATGACGACGGCAAGGTATGGCTTCATACAGGTGATATGTGCTTTATCGAGCAGGAAACAGGCGATATCTACTACCGTCAGAGACTTAAGAGAGTTTACAAAATCAGCGGTTATCTTGTTTATCCTTCATTCATTGAAGAGGCATACAGAGCAATGGCAGAAATCTATGACTGCTGTGTAATCGGTACAGGTGAAGAAGGCAAAACTCAGCTTAAGCTTTTCGTTGTTAAAAATAAGAAATACGCTAACGATGACGAGGAAGAGCTGAAGAAGAAGATTATTGACTTCGGTATGCAGAACCTTTCAAAATGGTCTGTTCCAAAGGAAATCGTGTTTATTGACGAGCTCCCGAGAACAAAAATCGGTAAGGTTGACTTTAAGGTCCTTAAATAATACGGTATAGCAAACGGCTGTCGGAAAATCCGACAGCCGTTTTTTATGCTTTATCAACCTTGTCAAAAAAGTAATTAAGGGTGCTTACAAGCTTTCCGTCATCAAATAATTTTTGTATTTCCTGACGGCTAAGCCATTTTGTACAGGCTACCTCATCGGTTGTAGCTTTACTTAAATCAACCTCTCCGTCATATTCAAATAGCCACACGTCCATAAAATCATTAAATCTTTTACCGTCAATTACTCCTCGCAACTGTGAAAACAACAGCCTTCCCGAATTAGTATCAAGGTCAATACCAACCTCCTCTTTCACCTCTCTCAAGGCTCCATGTAAGCTGTCCTCTCCCGAAAGCACAGAGCCTCCCACGCACTCCCACATCAGCGGAAATGCAGGTCTGTTTGCAGACCTTTGAGAAACAAGGTATTTACCCTCACTGTTTTTTATCCAAACGTGAACGCAAATATGGTAGTAATTATCAGGCATTTCATTGCCCCTTATGTGCTTTTTATCAGTCAGCACCCTGTCCTTTGTATATAAATCCCAAATTTCCATAAAAACACTATCCTTTTAAGATTTCGATTACATTTTATCACAGATAATATTGTGTGTAAAGAAAAGAAAAGCTGTATCTGACCTAACAGGAAGGATACAGCTTTCTTAGTTTGCCAAGGCTATGAAATTTCAAAATCAGCCAAAAGGCCAAGGAACGTCATTATCATCTGAGCTTGTTGTGATGATATCAACAGTTTTGAAGCTTTCAATTTCTGCCGATGGCTTTTCATAAATTTCTTTCATTTTTCTTCTCCTAATATTATTCTTCAGTTGTTTCCTCAGGGGGAACGTAGCCGTCTATTGTGAAAGGATTTCTGCATATACTTCCGCCACAGCCGATAATCTTATTTTCACCGTCATCTATTACAGGTCTGATTTTAACAGGCTCATTATATATCTTACCGTTTCGCAAATTCCTATCGCAGTAAACGTAGGTGTCATAGGTTATATATGTTTCACCGAGATAGGTTACTATATAGTAATCCGCCTTATCTACTGCGTTCCAATGAACATATACTGCATTTGCAGAGCTATTAAAGGAATAGCCTATATTATAGTAGCCGGAGCTCATATATCCCCATGGAGAATATTGTACATCATATGTAAATTCCCAACCGTATTCATTGACATAGCTGTATTGAACGGTAATTTGGCTTTGAGTCAAGTCACTATCGATTATATGACCGCTACCGCCTGATGTTATCTCAAATTCAACATCCTTTCCCGTAAGCTGTGTAACATTTCCTCTTTTATCGGTGTATGTAAACTCTGCATCATCAATGTTCAATTCATCACCGGGCATAAGCAAATCTCTTTCGGTATTAGGGTCGGTTATAATTTTCAAACCGTAATCTGCAAATTTATCAACAATATATATTGTCCTGTGCTCCGACAATGGCTCGCCGTCAAAATCAACTGAAAATGTTACATCATATTCACCGACGGTATTACAATCTATTCCATCTATAATTGGGTCAAATATATCAAAATAATTGTCATATGCGTGGATACGGAATCTGTCAATAAGAGAATCTTTATTGCATCCTTTCAGGAATGTATCCTGCTTTGAAGGATCAATTATAAGCTCAACATTATAGGCATCCTCGTAGCCGTCGCTGTAAACGTAAAGCATCTGATATGGGAATGACGTAGCATTAGGTGATTTCACTGCATATGATGTTCTGTCATAAACAAATTTTGCGATAACAAACATTGAATTTATATGTGCATCAGGAGAAATCTCCGAATTGTTACCGCCATCATATCTTTGATAATAATAAACATTTGTTTCAGATGCAGGAACAGTAAATGTATTTCCGCTGTCATCTGTCAGTTCAAAGGTTAGGCTTTCAAAATTCTTTGATGAAAAATCGTCTGTATGAATTTTGTAGAATGTATGAGGGTTACTTATACTGTATTGAGTAATATTATGAACAAGGCATACCTTATAGCTGTAAACTTCACCTGTGGGAAGACTTACAGAGGCATTTTGCCAGCCTGTTGCGGTATCGTCCTCAAGAACAGCATTTCTATTACCTATAATGAGATTAAACATTGGGTCCTTTCTCATTTCTTCAAATGCCTGACCGTAGCTTGGATACTGCTCAAGATATTCGGCAAGCAAAGCATCAATATTTCCGCTCATGGTAAGACCGCCGTCACCGAGACATCTAAACCAGCTGCCTGTTTTTACAGCATCATTTATTGAACTGAAAGGAGTATAAACAGTAGGTCTTAAGGACGGAGCATAGCCCTCATCACCGTAGACAAAAACAGTTATTGTTGTCACATAAACACCCTCACGGAAAATATCAATAGACTGATATCCCAAGGTGTACGGGTCATAGCCGTAAAAGTCAAACTGAGTATACGCAAATTTTTCACAGGATTGACCGTTACCGCCTGAATAGTAAACATTAAGATAATAGCTATCTCCCACTAATATATCACTGTAGCTACTATTATTGCCGTCAATAGTTATACGTGAAGATTTTAGGCTCATTAAAGCATCGTCATTAGGATATTGTGTACCCATACACAAAGGCTCTCCGTAATAATACAGGAATTTCCAGCCTCTGCCATAAGTATCAAATTCAGCCTTAGTAACCATATTTCGTGGTTCAACCACATATCTTGCCGAGGCAGAATAGCCCTTATAATAAATCGTAAAGGACTTTGTATTGCCTAATGTCTGTTCAGATGTGTCAACACCTACAATCATTGCATCGTCCTTAATATCATCATATTTCAGGGATTTAATATAGCTTGTGCCTTTATAAAACTCAACGTAAATATTTGAATAGTCAGGCTCCTCATTAAGATAAAAATGATATGTCTTATACGAGGTTTTTATATTATCAAATTCTGTGCTTTCCTCAACCTCTATCTCCTCAATGACAATCGTAAATGTGTAATCAAAAAGGTCTGCAAATCTTACAGTAACCTGCTGCTCTCCTGCTTTGCTGAAATCGACAGGAGTTAAAATTACAGCACTTTTATAATCATATACACTTGAAAATGTACCGTCGGAATAAACCGCCCTTGCAGAAAGACCGTTTAACTTGATTTCTGTATCGGTGGTTTTATATACAAGCTTTGTGGGTGCACTGCCCTGAACTCCTGTAATAGTCCTTTCGCTTTTTTCTGTAGTCTTTCTAAGGGTAATTTCAAAGGTTGCACCTACGCCTTTATATGTAACAACAATCTTCTGCGTACCCTCAAGGGCTTTGTTATAGCCTGTAATGGTACAGTCGGCTATGCTGACATTTTTTGTTTCTCCGCCGTCATATACGGCAATAACCGTCAAGCCGTCTGTATTTAACGACTCGCCCCACAGATACTCGGTCTTGAAGCTTTCCGAAAATTCAAGTCTTATTGCAACAGGAATTATATCCTCCTCATTTTCCGACGAGGCAGATTTTGATGCCGACTGAGGCTGGGACTTGTCTGTTATTTTCAGAGAGGCTTCGGCTGAAGTATCGGTCTTTTGCGTTAATTGAATTTCTTTATTCTCCGAATTATCCGACTCGGCTGAGCTTGGATTTTGCTCGCCTTCCTGTGTGTTCTGCAGATTTTCCTTTGCTATTGTATCAGTCTCGGAAACACTTTCCTCGTTTTCTTTCTCTGTATTTATATAGCTTGAAGCCTCAGGCTCTCCGTCGCCGTCAATAATGCCCCATTCCTCTAACTTTTGGCTGATTGAATTTGCCAATGTCTCGGCAATATTGTAGTCAAATATTTTTGCAATAGCCGTATTTGCCGAAAATGCAGACAGCACAATTAAGCCTGCAACAAGAGCAACACGAATGCCTCTGTTAAGATTTTTAAAGCCCTTTTTCTCACAAGCCTTCATAATTTTCTCACTGCTGATAAGAGGCACTATCACGTCAAAGCCGTTGTCATTTTTCTGCTCAAGCTCAATGAGCATTTGGGTGCACTCATCAATCAAATCGCAGTCCATATCATCAATATCTTTTAAAAGCTCATCATCAATTATCTCGTTAAGCAACGCTTTTAACTCTGCGTTAAAGCCGTTATCATCAATGATTGATGCAATGACCTTTTTATTTACAAAGGTGTCCATTTTATCTCCCTTCCACTATACCGATATAGTTTTTTTAATCTTTTCTCTTAAACGCTGGAGGCGTTTTGCCACCGCAGTTTTAGAAATATTAAGGCTCTTTGCAACTGCGTCAATAGTTAAATCGTCTATGTATTTCAATTTCAGCAGCCGTTGCTCGTCAGGAGTAAGCACAGCATTTAACTGCTTATTGAGTAGCTCAAAATCAATATTGCTGTCAATTTTGCTCTGCTCGTCAATCAGCTTATCTCCGTATTCTGTAATGGGAACTGTTTTTTCTAATTGCCTTGACCTTTCATCAAAGCATTTCAAAACAAAGTTTCCGGCAGTTTTATAAAGGAAGGCTCTGGGATTTTCGATTTCTTCTTTGTTCAGCATTTTTTTGTATAAAACAATAAATGCGTTTTGCATACAGTCCTCTGCGCTATTCTCGTCCTTTAACTTGACAAGGCACATTTTGTAAATCGGACCTTTATATTCATTATAAATTTGTGTAAATCTATCCTGAACCGCCTTTTTATTTTCGCTGTCCAAGCAACGCCACCTCCTTTTTTACAATAACAAAATTTTGTTATCTATTATGTAGTCCCTAAAGTGCGGTAAAAGTTGACACTTTTTTATAATAATCTTTTCAAATTTTTTTATCAACTGCAAAATTATTACCATTACCCTACGACCTTGAATTTGCAAAAATGTCGGATATGTGATAAAATTTTATGGGTGACAATATGATTAAATTTACTTGGAACGGTGTTGTATTTGACATAACGGATATGGGCGGTGGCTCATTAGGTGATGATATTCCACGTCACAGCCACGCAAAAAACAGCTACGAGCTTCACTTTATCACAGGCGGAAAGGGCGAGCTTGTAACTGATACAAAGTCCTATGAACTCAAGGCGGGAGATTTTTTCATCACGGGACCTAACATTTATCACGCCCAAAGTGCAAATAAAAAGGACCCTGTTAAAGATGTTTTCATTATGCTTCAGGTCATAAATTCCGATAAAGCAAATGCTGTTTCGTCAACATTTCTTGACACGCATTTTTATTTCTGCGAGAATTTTAAAAACGATGTTGCAGTTGAAATTTTATATGAATACAGAAATAAAAAGACCGACTACAAAAGTGCAGTCAGCGGTCTTTCGGTTAAGCTTTTGACGGATATTACAAGGTTTCTTTTACCTCCGTCATTTAGTGAGGTGCTGGCAGGTGAAAGTCTTAACGACAGGAGATTTGTTATAATTGAGCAGGCATTTTTATATAATCCTAGCCTGACTCTGACGGAGCTTTCAGGCAAAATAGGTGTTTGCGAAAGGCAGACAGAAAGACTGCTTAAAAGGTATTACGGCAAAACCTTCCGTGAAAAGAAAGCGGAAAGCAGGCAAAAAGGAATAATTTATTAAGAGGGTGATATTATGTTAAACTGTTTGGCAGTAGGTTTAGGCGTTTTGGCAGATAAAATAAACTCTCTATGTTTCTATTGCTACGCTTTACCTTCAGTAAAGTAACAGTATATAAATAGTATTAATATAAATTATAAAATTAAAAGAACCATAATAAAATACATATGACAGTAAAAAATAACCTCAAAAGAAAATTCTTCTGAGGTTATTTTTTATGATAACTGTGCCGTTCAAAATATTCCGTTTACTAATGAAGATATAATATAGTCTACTGTCGTGCCCCGCCGGATGTCGATACCTTTTCAGCCACAAATATTTATCCCTATTAAACATTTATCTTTTTATTACTGCTGTATAATCTCTTTGCTTTTCGTCACCTATCATTGACAAAACAAAGCCATCAATATCTGCAAGGAGCGGATTTTTTTCTCCTGCCTTTTTTTCAATAATTCTGGTGATGGGATGCAACCTTTTCAAAAGCTTTGAAAGTGCATCATACATAGGTGTTCCCTTAATATAGGGCTCGTCACCCACGAAGATATTGCGAACAAGCTCCACACCCACATCCTTAACAAGTCGGTTTTCAATGCTTTTATCAACCTTAAAGCAGAAAAGTCTGCCGAGCTTTTTCAAGGTCAGCTTCTGTAAGACTTTTCCCACCACAGTTACAGGTACTTTAAGCTTTTTATTCTTTTCAGGTCCGCCGAAAAGACGTGTAAAAAATGCAAAATCATACGCCATTGCATCAATTATATCGGTTATCATTCTGTCAAAGCGCCACTGAAAATACTCCTGTGCAGTACGACCGCCCTTGTCCCAGTCAAAATCCTCTATTGTATATGATTTTACATCAATCTTATCATCGTCAATGGTGACTTTTCGGTATGCACAGGGGCATCCCACAAAACATCCCGTCTGAATATCGGTTATTGTATTGCCGTTTTCAGTGGTATAGTCGGTTACTGCCTGCGCATGCATATGACCTGTGAAAATCAAATTCATTCCTGCATCTGCAAATTCGTTAGCACGCTTTTCCCAATCAGTCAGCTTTGCGTCACCAATCAAATTCATAACAGGGGAAAAAGGTAAAAGAGGATAATGGGTCATTGCAAATATGTAGTCCCCTGCCTCGTGGGCTTTCTTGATTTCATCAAGTGCCCACTCCATCTGGTCATCCCAAAAGCCCTTAAAAGCCTTGCAGTCGCCGTCGCAATTAAGTGCTAAAAGACGGTAACCCTCCTGAAGCTTAACCACATATGACATTGACTCCTTGTGCTCGGATATAGCCTCATCAAAGCCGAAATCTCTGTAAAAATCCCGAAGCTCTTCTCTGGGCATTCCTTCTACGGGGATTTCCCTGTCACCGTCAAATTCAACAGGATTTTCGCTGTAATCGTGACGGGCGGTAATAAGATAAATACGCTTGCCCTGCTCCTTTAGCTTATAAAGTCTTTCCCTAAAGCCTACGTGACTTTGATATTCTCCCCTGTAAACCAAGTCACCGGGAATAAGTATAATATCCGTGTCCTTATCCTCGGCAAGCTTTTTAAAGCCTGCGTCTATTATGGCAGGAGTTTCTGCCACACACTTTTGGTCTGTACGGCTCCTGTTTTCATAAGCAGTACCCTTTGCTTTAAATGAAGAATCGTAATAATGTGTATCTGTAACAAGATAAAAGCTTAAATTCTGCATTGTTTTTACCTTTCGATATATTCAACTTGTGTTTTTCCTCGGTTGTTGTCCTTGATGAAATTATCCTTGTCGTTAAGTCGCCATACGCATTTGTTATAAATGTAATTCAGCTTTTCGGTAAAGGACATTATATAATCAAACGGTCTCCTTTCAACCTCATCGTATGTAAGAGAAGCAAGATAAGCATTTTCAGCATTAACTGCACTCGCGGAAAGTATGACTATGTTTTCATCATTCGGGAGAGTAATCTCTTTATCCTTTGATGTGTCAAGCTCAACTAAATAGAAATACATTCCCTTTGCATATACATCCTTACCGTCTTTATGGCTGTGGGTTGTATCATATGCAAGCTTGCCCTTTTTGATATAGGCAGTCTCCTTAAAATCATACAGATCCCACTGTGCAAATCTTTCAAAGCAGGAATTTATCTGTCGATTTACGGCAGTATCACCTACTTTGAACTTTGATTTTCTGTCACCCTTTAAGGATGCGCAAAGCAGAACTGTCTTATTTGCTATGTCAGGAACTGTAAAGGTCTGTCCCTTTGCAGTTAAAGCATTACTTTTATCCTTATTTATATTAAACGTAACACCGTTTGACTCAATAACATCAGGCATAATTTCATAAGGAATTGTATATTCAAAGTCGCCTGTTGTGCCCTGCTTTGTGATAATATTCTTGTCAAAGGGAAGCTCAATAGCTGTGCTTTCAGCCTTAGTTCCCTGTATTGACGCGGTTTTTAGTTTCAGAGCGAAGCTCTTAATTTCATACGGTTCAAAATCCGTAATAAGCTTTCCGTCTTTTACTGCTGCGTCGCCCTTTGGCTCCTCACTTGCATAAATCTCTCTTGCTGATTCTATGCCGTCGCCAAGTGTTAAGGTGAAATCCTTTACAACGTTTTTAGTGCCTTCACCGAGACGCACAACAATTTCGTCGCTGTTTTCCGCTTTTTTAATTGCTCTTATGATAACATCATTCGTTGAAACAGAGCCGAAGGAGTATTCTGTTTTAAGGACACCCTGATGCTTTGTGCATACATAGGCGGTCATAGGTGTTATAAACTTTCTTGCCTCAAGCTGGGTATCTGCTCCAACCTTACCCTTATGGCTGTAAATAGCATATGAATATCTGTTAAGTCCCAAGTCCAAAAGGGACTGCATTGAATCTATCCTGTAATTTCTCTGAGGAGTATGGAGAACAGTCATTCTAAGGGTATTATCCTTAAATTTATCCCAGCCGTACTTACATTCGCTGATAACCGAAACGCCGAAATCTCCGCTCTTGTCTGTCAAATCAACCCAGTTCTGTGCAGGCACCTCAAAGAGCTTTTCATTCATATTTTCACGTTCTATTGCACCGAGGCCAAGGTCAAAGGTTGCTTTTTCATTAGACGCTGTAAAGGAGAACTTATTTTTCGCTAAGGTTTGGAGAGAACGCCACTCTATCTCGGAATAAACCTCCACAACATCACAACCGTCAGTTAGTGCAACAACTGTACTGAAGGTGCTTTTTCCATCCCTTTGAATAACCTGAAAGGCTACTCTTGCAGGTCCCTGTTCAAGAACGGTAACTGTCACTACGTTAGGTATTCTGTCTGCTTCCTTATTTGCCTCCTTGAAATTCATTTCCCAAGCAGGCCACGGCTTAGAGCCTGTATATTTAAACAGTCCGAGACTGATTGGCTCCTTAAGAAGCTCAAGCTCCTCCTGTTCCTTATCAAGGATAGAACAGATATTACCCTTTCTGTTAAGGGTTACAATATATTTCTGATTTTCCATAACATTGTCTGTGTTTATGGAAATATCGCTTTTAACACAGCAGGGCTTGTCACTTGGTCTGATGTCATAAATTCTGACACCGAGGCTCTTAACATCGGCAACAAAAACTACCTCAATGTAATCCTTTTCAGCCTTTACCTGACTTTTAATTTCCTTGCCCTTTTCGTCATATACACGAACATACGGTGACGGAACATCTGTTAAACGAACAGTAACGGCTCCTCTTCTGTCTGCCTCAACAGGATTATACACCATAACGGGAATACCGGAGCAAAAATCTGTTTTCATCAGCTGTGAAACAGGAGCAACTGCCGCCTCAAGCTCATTAGTAAACTGATTCATTGAAATTGCATAGTCATTCCATGAACGTCTGTATACTCTCTGGCAGGAGGTACCGGGTAAATCGTCGTGGAACTGATGTGCAACAAATCTTTTCCAAGAACGGTTAAGGCTTTTCTGATTATAATTTGCAGTACCGAGATATGAGGACATAACGCTTCCTCTTTCGGTAATGTCGGCAAGCTCCTGACATCTTCTGTTCCAGCGCTTACCTACAGCACGGGAGGTATAACCGCCTGCACCGTGGTTTTGCATAACAAGCTCATTTTTCCAAACAGGAAGCTTTGCCTTCTGCTCATCACTGAACTGCTCGTCTATATCGTGATAAATTTCATCGGCAGATGCGGCGATAACTTCAATATCGCTTTGAGAATTCTTTTTGATTTCCTCCTCAACAAGCTTAACACTTGCCTCGGCAGGAGCTCCGCCTCTGTCACCGATACCGTGGAAAAGGTAGGTAATATTCAAATCGTATTTTTCATTTTCCTTAAGCTTATTCTGAACAAAATCCCAGTCACGAAGCTTTTTAAGCGTGAAATAATAATCGTGAGGATTGCAGGAGGCGTAAATCTCCTTACCGTCAACGCCCTGCCATCTGCCAATATCAAAGGGTATTCCGTAGGCACTGCCCCAAGCAAGCTTTTGGGTGGTAAAGCCCATAAGATTTGCGTGATTTGCAATACTGGGCAATGCCCAACCGAAGCCAAAGCAGTCAGGTAAAAATATATCAACAGAACGTTTTCCGAAGGTTTTGTCAAAATAGGAATTGCCGAAAAGTATATTTCTGAAAAGTGCTTCGGGTGACGGAACGTTTACATCGCCGTTTTCAAAGGATGAGCCGCAGACATTCCATCTTCCTGCCTTAACATACTCCTTCATTTTTTCAAACAGCTCGGGATAATATTCCTCCATAAGCTCATATCTGTATGAACCTTCAAAGGAAAACTTATATGTAGGATATTTTTCAAACAGCTTGAAATTATCTACAAGTGTGTTGTAAATATATTTCTTTACCGTTGTTTCAAAATCCCAGCTCCAAACTGTGTCGAGATGTGATGACGCAACCGTGTATACTTTTTTCTTCATATTTTTTCTCCTTGAATTTAAATTTATCAAAAATAAATGCTTGAAAACATTTTATTTATTCTGTCGCAAAGTGCTTTATTTTTAGGGCTGTCCAAATTAAAGTCCGACGCTAAAATCTCCCTTGCACAGCTTTGGGTAAGGTGCAGAGTTTCAACATCGTTTAGCATATCGGCAATTTTCAAATCAGGCAGTCCGTGCTGACGGTTTCCGAAAAAATCTCCGGGACCCCTTGCTTTCAAGTCCTCATCTGCGATTTTAAAGCCGTCGGAATACCTTTTCATTGTCAAAAGCCTTTCTCTTGAGGCTTCGCTTTTATTGTCAGACACAAGAATACAGTAGCTTTTTTTACTGCCTCTGCCTATTCTGCCTCTGAGCTGATGTAACTGTGAAAGACCGAAGCGGTCTGCATTTTCAATCACCATAACGGTTGCGTTTGGAACATCAACTCCAACCTCCACAACCGTTGTAGCCACAAGTATCTGAACATCGCCCTGAACAAAGGCTTGCATAACATTTTCCTTTTGCTTAGGCTTCATTTTACCGTGAAGGAGCCCCAAATTATATCCCTTAAATGCTGTTTGTGACAATTCCTCTGCAAACTGCTCTGCCGACTTAACATCAAGCTCGTTTTCCTCAACGGCAGGGCAAACAATATAGCACTGCTCTCCCCTGTCAACAGCGTCACGTATAAATTTATAAATTCTGTTGTCGTAGCCTGAATTTACAACATCTGTTCTTATCTCCTGCCTGCCCGGCGGCAGCTCATCAATAATGCTGATATCCAAATCGCCGTACAAAATCAGCCCGAGAGTTCTGGGAATCGGTGTGGCACTCATAACTATTGTGTGGACATCTGTACCCTTTTCTGCAAGGGCCGCCCTTTGCTTAACTCCAAATCGGTGCTGTTCATCAGTAATTACAAGCCCCAAATTTTCAAATTCCACATCATTTTGTATTAACGCATGGGTGCCGATTAGCAAATCTATTTCGCCGTCAATGAGGCGGGATTTTATTTCTCTTTTCTGCTTTGTGGGAACAGAGCCTGTCAAAAGCTCCACTCTTATTCCCACAGGTGCAAGGAGTTTATTTAAGCTTTCAAAATGCTGAATGGCAAGGATTTCCGTAGGTGCCATAAGTGCTGTCTGATATCCGTTTTTAACAGCAGTATAAATCACACCTGCCCCAACGGCTGTTTTTCCCGAGCCAACATCACCCTGAATAAGCCTGCTCATAGGGTAGTCGCCCTGCATATCCTTTATGCAGTCTGCCATTGCTCTTTTCTGTGCTCCTGTCATTTCAAAGGGCAGAAGGCTCATAAATTCTTTGGTAAAATCGTTTTTTATTTTTATGCCCGTTTCCTGCTTTTTGGTACCCTTTAATTTGAGAAGTCCAAGCTGTAAAATAAGCAGTTCATCAAAAATCAGCCTGTTTCTGGCAGGGACAATATCCTCTTCTTTTTTAGGAAAATGGATATCTCTTATTGCTTTATCAAGAGAAATAAGGTTATATTTTTTCAGTATATCTTTACTTAAAATTTCGGGGATTTCGTCAATTTCATCAAGTGCCGTCTTTACTGCCTTGGAAATTGCTTTGGAGTTTAGCTTTTCCTTAGCGGGATATATGGGGTGAATACAGTCTGTGGCTGTGATTTTTTCTATCTGCGGAGATGACATTGAGGCAGTTGTAAAATTCTTTTCAAGCCTGCCGAAAAGCACATAATCCTCATAAACCCTGAGAGAATTTGCGAGATATTTATTATTAAAAATCGTCACAGCTATTACGCTTTCGCCGTCGGAAAATCTGCACTTGTAAAGCGTTAAGCCTTTACGAATCATACTCTCCTTAACAGGCGTAATCATTGTGGCTTTAATACAAACCGTTTCGCCGTTTACCGCATCGGCAACAGACTTGGTATTAGTCCAATCCTCATATTTTCTTGGATAAAAATGCAAAAGGGAATCAACGTCAAAGATACCGAGACTGTTAAACAGCTCGGCTCTTTTTTCGCCAATACCCTTTATATATTTTATATTGCTGTTAAGATTTAGCATTGCTTACTCCACAGAAATTATAAAGTAATATATAGGCTGACCGCCGTTTACTACGCTGATTTCAATATCACTGCCGTATTTTTCGCTGAGCTTTTCCTCAACCTTTACGGCATCCTCCTCATTTACGCCCTCACCGTAAATGATTGTAACAAGTGAATGCTCATTCTTTTTGAATATTTTATCAGCCGATTTAAAGGCGATATCAATAATATCATCACCGATAAATTTAATTTTACCGTTGCAAAGCCCCATAATTTCGCCCTGCTTAACAGCCTTGCCCTCAACCTCGCTGTCACGGGCGGCAAAGGTTACCTGTGCAGTTTCAACTGCTTCTGCGGCATCCATCATATTCATTTGATTTTCGTCAGCACTGACGGTTTCATCAAAGCTAAGCATAGCCGATATTCCCTCAGGAACAGTCTTTGTATGGAGAACTCGAACCTCTCTGTCGGATGCAAGAGGTATTGCCTGCTCAGCCGCCATAATAATATTTTTGTTGTTTGGAAGAACGAAAACAGTCTTTGCGGGAGTATTCATTACTGCGTTTAAGATATCGTCGGTTGACGGATTCATAGTCTGTCCGCCGCTGACAACAACGTCGGCTCCGATATCACCAAACAGCTCTGTAAGTCCATCGCCTGCACAAACTGCAACAAAGCCATACTCATTTTCAGGCTTTTGAACAGAGGGAGTTATAACCTCCTCACCGTCTCTGACACCTACCTCGGCATTTGCGTGCTGATATCTCATATTGTCAATTTTTATATTAATCAGCTGACCGTATTTAAGTGCCGCCTGAATAACATTTCCTGGCTCATTCGAGTGAACGTGAACCTTAATAATATCACTGTCATCAACAACTACTACACAGTCGCCTATTGACTCAAGATAAGCTCTTAATTTAAGAGGGTCTTTCTCTTTAGATTTATTTGATTTTTCGATAAGGAATTCAGAGCAATAGCCAAACTCAATATCGTCAGAAGCATTTGCAACAGTTGACTTTGAAGGGGCGGAAACAGGAGTTACTCCGCTACCGTCAACAGGCTGAACAATTACACCGTTATGCCAAACGCTTTCCATTCCCTCAAAAACAAGGATAAGCCCCTGACCGCCTGCGTCAACTACTCCCGCCTTTTTAAGTACAGGTAAAAGCTCAGGCGTTTTTGCCAGCGCTTCCTTTGCAGCCTGAAGTGCCGCAAAGGCAACCTCCAACGGATCGTCCTGAATTTTTGCCATTTCCTGAGCGGCCTCGCTTGCCTCTCTTACAACAGTTAAAATCGTACCTTCGGTAGGCTTCATTACAGCCTTATATGCGGCGTCTACGCCCTCTTTAAATGCGTTTGCAATATCCTTTGCTCCTGCTTCGGCAAGGCCCTTAAAGCCCTTTGAAAAGCCTCTGAAAATCAGAGAAAGAATTACACCCGAATTACCTCTGGCGCCTCTTAAAAGAGCAGCTGCACAGCGGGAAGAAGCCTCATCAATTGTGCAGTCATCAGGCAATGTTGACATTTCCTTTGCTGCGGCGGTAATTGTCATACTCATATTAGTACCTGTATCTCCGTCGGGAACAGGGAAAACATTTAGGGCATCAACTGCCTGTCTGCTGTTTGAAATATTATTCGCTGCCGATATTATCGAGTCACGAAACATTAAACCAGTAATCATTTAATTTCTCCTAAAGGGGGGTAGCGGTAACAATCCGAACCCTTCAAAAATGTAATATTAAAGCGATATTTGTCGCTTTCGCTGACATGCTAAACGTATTAGTTAAGTGCGTCAACGTAAACGTTTACTTTTGAAACCTGTAAATCGGTAGCCTCCTCAACAGTGTAGCGCACTTTATTTACAATGCTTTCAACAATTGCGTTTATATTCACTCCGTAGGATACGGAAATATGCAAATCAATTGTCAGCTTATCATTGTCACTTTTCACAACAACTCCCTGATCAAGATTATCCTTTGAGCCCTTATTCTTGATTACAGACTTGATACTCTGATAGGGACTTGAATTAACCATACCCGTAACACCGAAGCAGCTTTGAGCCGCCCTACCTACAAGATTTGCAAAATAATTATTTGTTATTTCAATGTATCCGTTTGGATTTTCAATCTTAATCATAAATTTTTCTCCTTAGCAAGATTTAATCTTCTCTTCTAATACCTTATTATAGATAATATTATATTCTAAATCAAGAAATAAAATTCCAAGTTTCAATATTTGAGAAGAAATTTCCGTAATATCCCTGCATATCTCCGTTCATTGCCTTCGAATAGCAAATCATACCTTTTTTATAAACAAGAGGTATAAAAGGCATCTCCTCGTTAAATGCAAGAATAAAATTTCCCAAATCAGCGTCGCCTGATAAATAATCGCTGTAAAGATTGTCACACTTTATATTTTTGTCATCTATACCGTATCTGACTCCACCCTTTTTGTCAAAGAAGGGATACAGGCTCATATCGTCAGACAGCTTGACCTCACCGATATAAATATCAAACTCAACATTTTTTATTCTACGTGTATATTCCTTCGTGTCCTCGGTTTCAATCTTAACAGTAAAGCCTACCGCTTCAAGCTGGGATTTTAAAAGGGTAGCCACGGCAATACGGTTGTTATTCTTGTTCACCAAGATAGTAAGCTTCAAATCCTTTGCTTTGACTCCGCTTTGCGTAACCGCCTGCTTTGCCGTAGCGATATCGGCACTGTCTGAAAAAATCTTAATATTCTGAGCAATTTTTCCTGCAGGATTAAATGGTGACGACGCCACCGTTGCATATCCCGAATAGGCACTGTCGGCGAAGGTTTTTCTGTCAGCCGCTAATGAAATTGCCTTTCTAATCTGAGCATTTGCCGTTATTCCCGCCATGGAATTTACACCGATATAAACAAGATTGTTCATATTAACAAGCTTTTTTGCACAGGACATTCGCTTTGACACAGAGGAGCTTAAATCTCTAAAGGCATAAGAAATATTGCCGATATTTACGGCATTATCAATTGAGTCAGCCGCCGCAATATTCACAAGATTTATTGTTGTAATATATGGGTCAAAGCTATCGGAAATATTTGCCGTCAGCACCGTTTTTCCCGAGGAGGACTGCTCATATTTATATCTGCCGTTTCCTATTGGATAGCCGTTTTCATCGTCCTTTGTTGATGCGATGGGAAAGGTAAGCAGATTAACTGCATATGGGTTTTCCCTGTCAAGATAAAAGGTTACCGAATTTCCGTTAGCACTTGCATAATCTATATACTGTAATGAATTTTTATATGCAGGAGATTTCTTAGCCGCTTCAAAGGAATAAACAACATCGTCGGTGTCAAGTGACGAACCGTCGGAAAATTTCAGCTGTGGATTGATATTCACCTTCAATGCTTTACTGTTAGTGAACTCATAGCCCGTTGCTATATTCGGCACAGGCTCGTAATTCTCGTCAAGGTCAAAAAGGGACTCAAAAACAAGTGAGGCTAAAATCTGGTTATTTTGTGTTTTCGCTTTAAAGGGATCAAGGCTGTCTCCCTGAGTATAGCTAAGCTTAAAGGTTGTATTGTCCGTAACCTTTGGGGCGGAGGTCTCCGTGATTTCAGCGGGCGTTTCATTATTATTCTCGACAGAGGTACAGCCTGTCAGGCAGGCAAGAAGCATAACTGCCGCCAAAAATAACGCAATATATCTTTTTGCCATTTCTACCTCCTGATAAGAGTAGTATTCACGGTTTTTCCAGATGCGTTGTCAATTTTAAACAAACAGCCCTCAAGAACACAGGGACCGTCATTATTGACAAACCTAACAGGCAAGCCTGTTTTAAGCTTATATATTGCACATTCCGGGTCAACTCCGAGTACACTGTAATAAGGTCCGGTCATTCCTATATCGCTGACATAGCCTGTACCGTTAGGGAGAATTTGGTCGTCATTTGTCTGAACATGGGTATGAGTTCCGTAAATAGCAGACACTCTGCCGTCGACATAAAAGCCCATTGCTCTCTTTTCCGCAGTTGCCTCTGCGTGAAAATCAATGATTATATTATTTACTCCCTGAGCCTTTATTTCATCAATAACTCGGTCAATCACAGAAAAAGGATTTTCCACAGGATCAAGATAAACTGCACCCTGAAGATTTACCACTGCAAGAGTAAAACTGCCTTTATCAACTATTTCATAATACTTTCCCGGAGCTGATGAATGATAATTTGCAGGTCTTATAACAGGGTGGTCCTCATCAAGATAATCGTAAATTTCCATACGCTTTAAGCTGTGATTACCTAATGTCACAACATCTGCACCGCTGTCAAGAATATGCTCTGCGCTTTGTGGGAGCACTCCATTTCCCACTGCGGAATTTTCACCGTTTACAACAACAATATCTGCGTTTAATTCTTTTTTTAATTTTGGCAGCTCCTGTCTTAAATATTCGCAGCCCTGCTTTGAGACAACGTCTCCGATTGTTAAAACTTTCAAAATTACACCATTTCTATTTAAACTGTTTAATATCTTTGAATTATTATACAATAACTTATAAGTAAAAACAAGAAATTGACACAAAATTAATACTGTGTTAAAATTATTTTTATATAAGAAACTATTTAGGCATAATTTTTTGTTTATATTATACAAATAGTATATAGTCCTGAAAATATATTGGAGGTTAGAGAAATGAGATTATGTATTTTCGGTGCGGCAAGCAACGAAATTGACAGTAAATATATATCAACGGTTGAGGCTTTAGCCGAGAAGCTCGCAAAAAGAGGTCACAATCTTGTGTTCGGCGCAGGCGGCTGCGGACTTATGGGTGCGGCTGCAAGAGGCTTCAGAAAAGGCGGAGGAAACATTATCGGTGTTATTCCCGAATTTTTTAAAGAGGCAGATGTTGAAACAATTTATAACGATTGCGACGAGCTGATTTATACCGACAGTATGAGAGAAAGAAAAGCTAAAATGGAGGAAAAGGCAGACGCCTTTATTATTGTTCCCGGCGGTATCGGAACCTTTGAGGAAATGTTTGAGGTGCTGACCTTAAAGCAGCTCGGCAGACACAACAAGCCTATTGTCATTTACAACATTGACGGCTACTATGATGCAATGGAAGCCCTTCTTCAGCGTTCTGTAGAAGAGGGCTTTGTGCGTGAGAACTGCAATTATCTTTATCAGTATTTTAAAAATGATGACGATTTAATTGACTATGTCGAGAAGAATATTCAGTATCATTTTTCAATCGAGGATTTGAAAAACGGATAAATTAGTATTTGTATAATACATCTGCAAAGCAGATATATTATGTTTCCGCTAACGCGGGGTTTTTCATTTCTTTCGGGTTGCGAAAGAAACGAAACAAAGAAAGCAAATCAAGGGGAAGCATCAAAGATGCCCATTCCCCTTGATAATCCCCTCTGTTACGTCGGCACGCGCACAACGCGCACTGTGCCGAGGGAACACATTATTGATTTTTTAGAATTTATTGCAACAAATTTTT
>JBJFHZ010000110.1:0-28921 GCA_051894075.1 Eubacterium sp. | reverse complement strand
ATCTTTGATGTTTTCTCCCCTTGATTTGCTTTCTTTGTTTCGTTTCTTTCGCAACTCGAAAGAAATGAAAAACCCCGCGTTAGCGGAAACATAATATATCTGCTTTGCAGATGTACTATACAAACCCTAATTTATAAGCCAAACAACGCAGAAGCTTGGCACTTCTGCGTTGTTTTAATTCATTCTGCTATTTTCCAGCCTGCCGAAATGATGCCTTCATCCTTTCCCATATGGATAAGCAGGCTTTCTATAACTTCATTATTTTTTTTAGGTGTAGTAACGTAAGCACGAATTTTTATGTTTTTATCATCTGTTTCGTTGCTTTCAAGGGTATGGAGCAATACGTCATTTTTATCCCTTATAGTCTTTACAAGATGTGAACGAATGTCAATTTCATTGCTTTCTGTACAGACTATAGTAATCTTGTATGTACATTCGCTCCTGTCCTCTTTATCTTTATTATAATGATTTTTCTGATTTACATAGCTTGAAAGGGGATGAAGCACCAGATGAAGAAAAACTATGGCAACAGCCACGATTACCGAAAACCAAATATTCGGCAGAGTACAAAGCACGCCTACGGCGGCGGTGGTCCAAATTGTAGCCGCAGTTGACAGACCTCTGATGTTTATTCCGTCACGGATAATAAGACCTGCACCGAGAAAGCCGATACCGCTTACAACCTGTGCCGCCACACGTGTAACATCAACATTATCTCCTGCTGCAATGTATGAAAAGGCTGAATAAGCATAGGCTCCCACGCAGACAATAACATTAGTAAGAATACCCGCCTGATGCCTGGTCCATTGCCTTTCAAGCCCCACAATAAAGCCTAAAACTATCGCAATGGCAAGTCTGATTGTAAAGCCCGCAACAGTTGTCAGGTCTAAAATTTCATACATTTGATTATTCAGCCCCTTCTACTGATTTCATTTTTAAATAAGAATTAATAAACCCGTCAAGGTCGCCGTCCATTACTGCGGTAATATTTCCCATTTCATATCCCGTTCTGTGGTCCTTAACCATAGTATAGGGCATAAAAACATATGATCTTATCTGACTGCCCCAGGCAATTTCCTTTTGGTCGCCCTTGATATCATCAATTTTTTCAAGGTTTTCTCTTTCCTTGATTTCAACAAGCTTTGACTTAAGCATTCGCATAGCAACCTCTCTGTTCTGATGCTGGCTACGCTCAATCTGGCAGGATACGACTATACCTGTGGGAATATGGGTAAGTCTAACAGCAGAGGAGGTTTTATTAACCTTCTGTCCGCCTGCACCGGAAGCACGGTAAACGTCCATTTTTATATCTTCCTCACGGATTTCAACGTTTACGTCGTCATCAATTTCAGGCATAACCTCAAGGGATGCAAAGGAGGTATGACGTCTGCCCGATGAGTCAAAGGGTGAAACCCTTACAAGTCGGTGAATACCCATTTCACCCTTAAGATAACCGTAGGCATTTTCACCCTCCACAAGAATTGTTGCACTTTTTATACCTGCCACATCGCCGTCAAGATAATCAAGCGTCGACACCTTATAGCCGTGACGTTCTCCCCAGCGGTTATACATTCTGAAAAGCATTTCCGCCCAGTCCTGAGCCTCTGTTCCACCGGCTCCTGCATGGAAGGTTAAAAGCGCATTTTTACTGTCATATTCTCCGCTTAAAAGCGTTGACAGAGTAAGGCTTTCCAAGGTCTTTTCAATCTCGTTTACAGAAGCGATGCAATCATCCAAAAGATCAGCATCCTCTTCCTCATTTGCAAGCTCAATCATCACAAGAGCATCGTCAAAATCATTTTTTACATTTTCATATGAAGCAACCTTTGATTTAAGTGAGCCGATTCTCTGCATAACCTTTTGACTGTTTTCCATATCGTCCCAAAAATCAGGTCTTCCGCTTTCCTGCTCCAGCTCTTCAATTTCTTTTTTCAGCGTATCAATAGCAAGAGCCTCTTTTAAATTTTCAACTGTTTTCTCAGATTCAAGAAGTCTGAGTCTGAGTTCCTCATACTCTACCATATTTTTTCTCCGTAAATCAAAATTATGAACCGTTTATATTCATATTATTATATACAAATTAACTGCGTAATGCAAGATTAAAAATACATTCATAATATTTTAATTAAAAGATTGATTTATTATGTTATTTTAGATATAATAAAGTGATTAAGAATATATTACCAAGTGCTACAAACATTTTAGAAACCCGAAAGGAACTTATTATGCCGTCTTATGAAAATGAGAACTGTCCCGTATGTGGCAGGAAATTTACAGCCGGTGATGATATTGTAACCTGTCCTATATGCGGTACACCTCATCACAGAGAATGCTACAAATCTCTGGGCCATTGTGTAAACGAAAATAAGCACGGTACTGATTTTTTATTTACACCTTGTGATACATCCTCTGAGTCAGTACAAAATAACAGTGATGAAAAGCAGGAAGATAATTCTCAGGAAAACAGCAGTCAGAATTATTACACTCCGACTGAAGAGGATAAAAACAATAAAACCAAGTGTGTAAAATGCGGTGCCGAAATAGATAAGGACGCCCCGTTTTGCAGCAAATGCGGAGAAAGACAGCCGTCTCCTCAGTATAAGGAATACAAATCTCCCATAGAATTCAGCTTCGGCAATATGCCTGAAATGAAAACAGGCTATGAAAACAGCAAGGAAGATATTGACGGAAAAAGCATTGCCGATATGGCAAGCGTTGTCAGAACGAACACCCGAAGGTTTATACCGAAATTTGTTGAAAATAAAAAGGCATCTTGGAATTGGGGCGGCTTTTTCTTCGGTCCCTTCTATCTGTTCTTCAGAAAGATGTATAAGGAGGGTGCAATTTTCCTTTCAATAAGGCTTATTGTCAGTCTTATTGTGCAGGGAATATATGCACAGCCCTTTGCTGATTTTTCCCGTTACGTTACATCAAACTATGATAAAATCATTTCAAATCCGTCAGAGGATATAGTAAATCATCTTACGGGCTTATATGAAAAGATTGTACCTATGATGATAATAATAATGGGAGCAAATTTAATTATTCATTTAGTCATTGCTCTTTTTTCAGACAGAATGTACAGGTCAAAGGTGATTTCCGTGCTGAACAATGTTGACAGCAAGCTTGCTGACGGCAGTATGTTTAATCAAAGCTTTACAGTAATGGATACGGATACAGGTCTTTCACAGGAGGATATGAAAAGACTTTATCTCGGCAAGCTGGGAGGAACAAGCGTTTTTGCTCCGATAATGGCATTTTTCGTATACGATCTTATTACGTCAATTATATCCAATCTATAGGTAACTGTTTATTTAGGTTTATTATTTAATTTTATATATAATTTTAGGAGGATTAAAAATGAAAGTAAAAAAAGCGATTATCCCTGCAGCAGGTATGGGAACAAGAGTTCTGCCGGCATCAAAGGCAGTTCCGAAAGAAATGCTCAACATTGTTGACAAACCTGCAATTCAGTACATAGTTGAAGAGGCTTTTGCTTCGGGTATTGAGGATATTCTCATTATCACCAACAGAGGTAAGGGTGCTATTGAGGACCACTTTGACCACGCCTTTGAACTTGAAGCAAAGCTTGAAGGAAATGAAAGCAAGAAAAAAATCTACGATGATGTTATGGCTTGCTCAAATTTCGGCAATATTTACTTTATACGTCAGAAGGAGACAAAGGGCCTCGGTCACGCTGTTCTCTGTGCTAAAAGCTTTGTAGGCGACGAGCCATTCGCAGTTCTCTACGGCGACGACGTTATCGTTTCAGACACTCCTGTTACTAAGCAGCTTTGCGACGCTTATGAAAAGTACGGCAAGGGTGTAGTAGGCGTTAAAGAGGTTCCCGGTATGGCAATCACTAAATACTGCTCACTTGCTGTTGACCCTCTTGAATGCAACTGCTACAACTGCACAGATATGATTGAAAAGCCGTCACCTGAGGAAATTATGTCAAACTTTTCAATTCTCGGCAGAGTTGTTATGCCACCTGAGATTTTTGATATTCTTGAAAAAACTCCTCTCGGTGCAGGTAATGAGCTTCAGCTTACAGACGCTATGAGAACTCTTGCTCAGACAAAGGGTGTTGTCGCAGTTGACTACGACGGTAAGCGCTATGATATGGGTAACAAATTCGGTATTCTTCAGGCAAACATTGAGGTTGGCTTAAAGCACCCTGAAACAAAGGATGAGCTTAAGGCTTATATTAAAGAAATCGCAAAGGATTTAGACTGATATGATTAAACTTGAACGCACAGGCGTAATGAATTTTGACAATGCTGTACGTGGTGCAAGAAACCCTATGAATTCCTGGGGCAGATACGATTCCTACTATGATGAAAAGGGCAATTTTGTTTTCGGCGAAAACGATTTGTCTCTTGCAAAGCGTCTTTGCAAGGCAGGAACGGACCACAGAAAATTTGTCAGAATGATATTTGTTACGGTTGATGTAACTGCGCCTATGTACTGGTGGAAGGAGTATGACACCTATAAGGTGGCTACAGTTGCTAACTCCACATCTACTATGCACAAAATTACGTCAAAGCCCTTTGAGCTTTCCGATTTTTCTGTTGACAAAATGAATGAAGACGGTATCAAGGCTATGGAAGCCGTTATTGACACTCTTGAAGATTTAAGGCAGAAATATCTTGAAACAAAGGACAAGGAGCTTTGGTATACGATTATACAGCTGCTTCCAAGCTCGTATAATCAAATGAGAACCTGCACTATTAATTATGAAACTCTCTGCAATATTTATTATGCAAGAAGAAATCATAAGTTAGACGAATGGCATATTTACTGTGACTGGATTGAGGAGCTTCCCTATTTTAAAGAGCTTTTTATAAATGAGGACGAAAAGGACTGATAAAATGCCTCAATACTATTATGACCCGTTTAATAACGGCAGCAATCAAAACACATCATATAATGAGCAAATACAGAGAATGTATGAGCGTGAGCAAAGAAAAAAGGTTGAAAAAAGAGAGCTTAGAAAAATCGGGCTTGCTTTAGGCACCGCTGTTGTTGCATATATTTTGCTTCAAACAGCGGTATCCCTTGGTCTGATGAAGCTTGATATGTACAGCCTTTACAATGAAAGTCCCGTTTTTCAGTATGCCTTTAACGTTATATTTGTTTCCGTGCTGTCGGTTGCCGTTCCCTTTGGAGTAGTTGCACTGTTTAACAGAAAAAAATACAGCGGTCCCGTTATTCCCAACAAACCGATAAAGGCGTCAAAATGCTTTGCTTGGGTTTGCTGCGGTATGGGATGCTGTATCGTGGTAAATATGGCAGTAAACTATATTATTGCATTTTTAAAGAGCGCATTTAATATCAAGCTTACTCAGGGCGAAAGCCTAAGTCCCGACTCGGTATTCTCCTGCGTTATGGAGGTTATTGCTCTTGCTGTAATTCCTGCTCTTTGCGAGGAATTTGCAATGAGATGCTGTTCTCTTCAGCTTTTAAAAAAGTATGGCTCAGGCTTTGCCGTTCTTGCAGTAAGTATGGTTTTCGGCCTGCTTCACGGAAATGTAATTCAGTTTCTTTTTGCCTTTGCCGTAGGTGCAGTCTTGGCATACGTTACCATTAAAACCGAAAGCATCGTTCCCGCTATACTTATCCATATGCTTAATAACGGTATGTCGGCTGTTCAGGATATTTTCAAATACGCCTTAGGCGAAAAGGCTTCAAACTATGCTATTGTTGCAATGTTTATATTTTGGGTTGTTGCAGGTATTCTTGCCGCTGTTTACCTTTTCTTCAAAAAGGAATTTAAGGGCTTCAACGACACCGACACAAGCGTGCTTACAAACGGAGAAAAAATGTCAGCATTTTTATTCCCGGGTATGATTGTTCCCTTTTTCATTCTAATAGCAATGACTGCTCAAACCGTTTCAATAGGTTAAAATATGGACAAATACTTTATGAGAAAAGCCCTTGAGCTTGCAAAGGAAAGTGCATTTGAGGGCGAAGTTCCCGTAGGTGCAGTTGTTGTTAAAGACAAAGAAATCGTCGGCACAGGCAGAAACAGACGTGAAAAAGGTAAAAACGCTCTTTATCACGCAGAGCTTGAAGCAATTAATGAAGCCTGCGAAAAGCTGGGCGGCTGGAGACTTTGGCAATGTGATTTATATGTCACTCTTGAGCCATGCCCTATGTGCGCAGGTGCCATTATCAATTCAAGGATAAAAAGAGTTATATTCGGTGCAAAGGACAGCAAGGCAGGCTCTTTCGGTTCGGTGGCGGATTTTAATGAGCTGCCCTATAACCACAAGCCTAAAATCGTATCCGGCGTTCTTGAAAAGGAGTGCTCCGAGATACTGAGCTTGTTTTTTGCCGAATTACGGCAGAGAAGAAAAAATACTGTTGACAAATAGAATATTTGATATTATAATTTCATTAACTTAATAAGTCAGGGGTGCTTGGGATTTGAATTCCCTCGCTGAGATTATACCCTTCGAGCCGTACGTTAGCACGAACGGTAAGACGAAGCGTTATTTGTAATTAACCCTGCATTTTTTGCAGGGTATTTTTTTGGCTTATTTTGAATTTTACGAAAGGAGAATTACATATGGCAGACTCATCTATAAAAACTACAAGAAGACTTACCGAAACAGCCATTATGCTGGCTCTTGCAGTTGCTCTTTCTTATGTGCAGATTTTCTCACTTCCAATGGGCGGTTCAGTTACTCTGTTCAGTCAGGTTCCGATTATCATTATCGGCTACCGCTATGGCGCTAAATGGGGAGTTTCAACAGGCATAATCTACGGTGTTCTTGAAATGCTTTTGCAGGGACTTGGAAACTTTGCTTACGTAAAAGGCTTCGGCTCATACCTTATTCTCATTCTTGCCGACTACGTTTTGGCATTTATGGTGCTTGGTCTCGGCGGTGCTATGTTCAAAAAGGCAATCAAAAATCAGGCTGTTGCTTTAGGTCTCGGTGCCTTTGTTGGCTCACTTCTTCGTTTCCTTTGCCACTTTATTTCAGGTGTTACAATTTGGGGCGAATATGCTGACGGCTGGAAATCAGTTTGGGCATACAGCGCAGGCTACAACGGCTCATATATGGCAGCTGAAGCGGCTATCTCCGTTGTGGGTGTAGTTCTTTTAAGCATAGTTCTTGATTTTTCAAGCCCTACACTTATCAGAAAAAAGAGCAAATAAACCTATAAAAAATCAACACCGTCTGAATTTTCAGACGGTGTTTTTTCATAATTGTTACAGGCCGTCTGAAACGCCGACCCATACACTTTTACAGGAACGTTGTTGCTATTTGTAGGGGAGGGGTTCCATCCCCTCCCGCATTTTTTCAATGTGTTATCATATCAAATATCCGTCGGATATCCGTCGGAGACGGGTTGCCCGCCCCGAATAATGCGGACAGGGAAAGCCCCTGTCCCTACGACATATCAACAACATTATTCATCCCGACAAATCCTAATTCGGGCAGGCACAGAGACCTGCCCCTACAATACTTTCTTTCATTTAGATAGGTAAAATTAGTGGATTTTTTCGTTAGGCAAGGCTTTCACTGTGAAGCTGTACTTTGTGTACTGCGAACAGTGAATAACACAGCATAACGGAAAAAGACACAATTTTAAATATTATTTTGTATGCTCGTCAAGAGTGAGGTAATATGACGGGAGAAAATTATCTCTAAAGTATTTTACCTCGTCAAGCTTTATATCATCAATGATTTTCTTCTGCGCCTCAAGAGCCTTTTCAAATTCACGGTTTCCCATTCGGTCCTCCTCAATACATTTGATGAGGGCGCTTATTTTATCTGCCGCTTTAACCAAAGCCCAAAGCTCCCTGTCCTCTTCCTTATGCTCAAAGAAGGGCTCGTAATCCTCTTTGAATTCCTCGGGAAGCATTGAAAGAAGTCTATCACCTGCTATACGTTCAATATCCTTATAAACATTTTTTATATCGTCATTATAATATTTAACAGGAGTAGGCATATCACCGGTGATAACTTCTGTCGTATCGTGGTAAAGAGCAAGAACGGCAACTCTCTGAGCGTCATAGTTTTTACCGAATTTCTTATTTCCGATAAGTGCTAAAGCGTGGGCAATAACTGCAACAGAATGGCTGTGCTCAGCGATATTTTCCTTGGTGGAGTTATTCATAAGCGCCCACCTGTCAATATATTTCATTCTGTTGACCATAGCGAAAAAGTTGTTATTCATTCTCTTTCTCCGCCTTTACTGCTTCAATTCCAAGCTCGTCAAACTGAATATCGTCAATATAGTCAGGAGCACCGCTCATAAGCTCGCTGGCATTCTGCACCTTCGGGAAAGCAGTAACATCTCTCAGGCTGTCTGCACCGCAGATAAGCATTGCCAGTCTGTCAAGACCGATACCCATACCGCCGTGGGGAGGCGAAGCATAATGATAAGCCTCAACAAGAAATCCAAACTTTGCGTCGATTTCCGCCTGCTCCATACCGAGAAGCTCAAACATTTTATTCTGAAGCTCACAGTCGGTAATTCTCATTGAGCCTGAGGAAAGCTCAATACCGTTTAACACAAGGTCAAACGCTTTTGCCCTAACCTTGCCCTTGTCAGTATCAAGATACTCAATGCACTCCTCCATAGGCATTGTAAACGGATGATGCATTGCAACCCATTCGCCTGTTTCCTCGTCCTGCTCAAAGAACGGCATCTCCGTAATCCAAAGATAATTCCACTTACCTTCCGGAATTATACCAAGCTCCTTTGCAACGATAAGACGAAGTGAACCGAGAATTGAAAGGGCTGATGATGTTTTATCTGAAATGATGAAAATACAGTCGCCTTTTTTCGCACCCAAGGTATCGCAAAGCTCCTTGAGCTCTCCTTCTTTAAGGAACTTATTAAAGGAGCAGGTCGGCTCCTCGTCTGCCCATCTGACATATGCAAGTCCCTTTGCACCGATTCCCTTTGCGTGGTCGGTAAGCTTGTCAATCTTCTTTCTTGTATAAACGGAAGCGGAATTTTCAGCCACAATTGCCTTTACAGAGCCGCCGTTTTCTATTGCATTTTTAAAAACAACAAAATCAGTTTTATCTGCCCAGTCCGTAATGTCATTGATAAGCATATCAAAACGTGTATCCGGCTTATCTGAGCCGTAGCTTTCCATAGCCTGAGCAAAGGTCATTCTCTTAAGCGGAAGTGTAATATCAACATTGATGGTTTCCTTCATCAGCTTTTTGATAAAGCCCTCTGCCATTTCCATAATATCCTCTGTATCAACAAAGGACATTTCAAGGTCAATCTGAGTAAATTCAGGCTGTCTGTCGGCTCTCAAATCCTCATCCCTAAAGCAACGTGCAAGCTGAATATATCTGTCAAAGCCTGCCACCATACAAAGCTGCTTATAAATCTGCGGTGACTGTGGCAGGGCATAGAATTTGCCGTTATGTACACGTGACGGTACGACATAGTCTCTTGCACCCTCGGGAGTTGACTTGATAAGCATTGGTGTTTCTATTTCAATGAAATCGTTTGCATAAAAATATTCTCTTGCAATTTTTGCAATTTTATGGCGCATAAGAATATTCTGTGTTAATTTCTGATTTCTCAAATTGAGATAGCGGTATTTTAAGGTTGTTTCGTCGCCCACCTTTTCGGAATTAACAATCTCAAAGGGAGGTGTCTGCGCCTTTGAAACAATGCGGAATTCCTTAACATTAATCTCAATTTCACCTGTGGGGATATCTTTATTTTTGCTTTCACGCTCACAAACTGTTCCCACAGCGGCAACAACATATTCGCTTCTGACGCTCTGAGCCTTGGCAAAAACCTCTCTGTCCGTAGCGTCATTAAAGGAAAGCTGAACAATGCCTGTTCTGTCTCTCAAATCAATAAAGATAAGGTTTCCCAAATCTCTCTGCCTCTGACACCAGCCGAAAAGAGTAACCTCCCTGCCTGCGTCGGAAAGCCTTAATTCACCGCAGTAATTCGTTCTTTTAAGTCCTTTTATAGTTTCTGTTTCCATAGTTTACTCGTCCTCGTTATTTACTGAAAATAGTGAAGAAAAATCAAATTCCTCACCGTTGATTTCCAAATCTGCTAATTGCTCTGAAAGGGAAATGTTATAAAAGCCGTTTACAAAGGCGGTCAAATCAATTTCATTTTCCTCACCGCTTGACATATTTTTAAGTACAGCCTTGCCGTTATCAACCTCGTTATCACCGATAACAATATTGAATTTTGCACCAAGCTTGTCTGCATATTTCATTTGAGCACGGAGACTTCTCTGATTAAGGTCCATAATAACCGAAAAGCCCTCTGCCCTCATATCCTTTGCAAGCTCAACAGCCTTAACTGTTGCCTTGTCGCCCAAAGCGCATATAAATAAATCGGGAACCTCGGGGCTTGGAAATTCGCAATTCTGCGCCTCCATAAGAAGCATAAGCCTTTCAAGTCCCATTGCAAAGCCCAGTGACGGTGTATGCTGACCGCCAAGCTCCTCCACAAGTCCGTCATATCTTCCGCCGCCGCAGACAGTACCCTGTGCACCGATTGAATTTGACACAAATTCAAAAACGGTTTTCGTGTAATAATCAAGTCCACGAACAATTTTAGGATTGACTGTATACTCAATATTCATTGCTTTAAGATATTCCTGAACCTTTGCAAAATGCTCCTTACATTCATCGCAGAGATAATCGGTAATAGCCGGAGCACCTGCTGCAATTTCAGAGCAAACAGGGCTCTTGCAGTCAAGAATTCTCATAGGATTTCTGTCAAGCCTGCCTTTACAGGTATCGCACAAATCTTCCTCTCTCTTTGAGAAATATTCCTTAAGGGCTTTATGATATTCCGCTCTGCAGGTGGGACAGCCGATTGAGTTAATCTCAAGGCTTAAGTCCTTAACTCCAAGTGTTTCAAAAACTGAATTTGCAAGAGAAATCATTTCCGCATCTGCAAGAGGTGACTGTGTTCCGAAGCACTCAACGCCGAACTGATGAAATTCTCTCAAGCGTCCTGCCTGAGGCTTTTCATACCTGTAGCAAGAGGTCAAATAGCATATCTTCTGAGGCATAGCTTCATTGCAAAGACCGTTTTCAAGAAACGCTCTTACTGCGCCTGCCGTACCCTCAGGTCTCAAAGTTATTGACCTGCCGCCCTTATCGTCAAAGGTGTACATCTCCTTTTGAACAACGTCCGTGGTGTCGCCCACACCCCTCTGAAAAAGCTCGGTATGCTCGAAAACAGGAGTTCTCATTTCCTTATATCCGAACTTTGACGCTATGTCAAGAACGGTCGCTTCAATATACTGTTGCTTGTGTATATCCTTTGGAAGGGCATCCTTAGTACCCTTAATTGCTTTAGTAATTAACGCCATATCTATAGCCTTTCTGTTGCTGGAATTTTTATATATAAATGCCAAAATTCTTGCGTGAATAACACACAAGAATTTAAAGCAAAATTATTTTGACTGATTATACCTTGGATTAACAATTTCTCTCCACTCAAAATCGCCTCGCTCAACACCTCTGATAAGTGCCTCCGCAGTAGCAATGTTTGTTGCAAAAGGAATGTTATGAACATCACAAAGCCTTAACAAATCGTGGTCGTTCGGTTCGTGAGGCTTAGGTGAAAGCGGGTCTCTGAAGAAAATCAAAAGGTCGATTTCGTTGCAGGCAATTCTGCTTGCTATCTGCTGACCGCCGCCCTGACTTCCCGAAAGAAAGCAATTTATTTTAAGACCTGTTGCCTCTGAAACAAGCTTTCCTGTTGTACCGGTTGCACAAACCTCGTGACGGCTGATAATTCCGCAGTATGCGATACAAAACTGTACAAGAAGCTCTTTTTTTGCATCGTGGGCTATAAGTGCTATATTCATAATGGAATTCCTCCTTCTTAATATATAAGTATAAAATGCAATATTTGTGGCTATTTTAACATAATTTAAAATTTTATTCAACCGAAATAAAGGAATTTTATGGCAGAATTGTTCCCACCTTTTGGTTGGTCTTTGCGTCCGTGTTATTTTGATACCAGTAATCAATAATCTGAGCCGTTATTTCTGCTGTTTCCGAGCCTGAGCCTGCAAGCTCAACTACTGAGGAAACTGCAATTTCGGGATTATCATAGGGAGCATAGGTGATAAGAAAGCCGTTATTTCTTTTACTGCCGTTTACCACTACCTCTGACGTACCTGTTTTGCAGGCAACCTTTGTATCAATCTGATTGAAAACAAGATAAGGTCCGCCTTGAGTTGCAACAAGTCGCATACCCTGATGAACTGTATCAAGTGTGCTTTGACTTAAATCCACAGTATCGGCAACTGTTTTGCTTTTTTCATTAACCGAGCCTGTTGATGCGGAAATGATAGATTTTACAAAATGCATCTCATATCTTGTTCCGCCGTTGGCAACGGTTGAGCAGTAATTAGCAAGCTGAAGCGGAGTAAAGAGGTTATCACTCTGACCGATTGCCGCTTGAAGTGTATCACCTGCGTTCCAAATTCCGCCTGCCTTTTCTCTGTTTTCGGGAGAAGCAAGCTTTCCTGATGCTTCTGCAATTTCCACTCCTGTTTTTTCACCAAGTCCGAAAGCACTTGCGTATTCGTCCATTTTACTTATTCCCAGCCTCATAGCACAGTTGTAGAAGAAAAGGTTACATGAATCTCTAAGGGCTGTCTTAACATTTTCTCCGCCGTGTGCATTACCGTGAAGACATTTAAACTCCTGCTTTCGGTAGGTCATATTACCCGTGCATGTGAAAATCGTATCATCGCTGATTACGTCCTCCTCAAGAGAAGCACAGGCCACCACAGGCTTGAAGGTTGAACCGGGTGCATATGTTCCGAGAGCAAACCTGCTCCACAAAGGATTTCTGGGATTTGAGGCAAGCTCATCATATTTATCATAATAATCTTTTAAGTCAAAGGTTGGATATGATGCGGCGGCTAAAACTTCTCCGCTGTTGCAGTCCTCAACAACTACTGCTCCTGCCGAAGAAAGTATGCTTACGCTGTTACACACCTCCTCAAGCTTGTTCTGTGCCAAAATCTGCAAATCTCTGTCAATGGTAAGGACAACCGTGTTTCCCTGAACAGGCTTTTTTGTTACTTCTTCTGTTATCGTTCCGTCTCTGCCCACAGTAATTGTCAGCTCGCCTGCGGTACCTCTAAGCTCCGGCTCCATAGCCTTTTCAATACCCGACTCACCTATCTGGTCAGTGATTTTATAGCCGTCGTCCTTCAGCTCGCTGTACTCTTCGGCATTGATTTTGCGGACAGTTCCTAAAATATGGGGTGCAACGGTGGAGTCAACATACTCTCTGTAGGCAACAACGCTGACATCTGCGCCCTGATAGGTTTCTTTATCCTCCTTGATTTTTGCGATTGTTTCGTCGCTTACATCGTCTGCAATAGTAACAGGATTTTCATATGAAAAAAGAAGTCTTGTAAGCTCGTATCTGATATTTCCGATTTTCAGTGCCGTTTTGTCATCATAGCCCTCAATCTCGTATTTTTCAAGCATTGCGTCAAAGCAGTTTTGAGCCGTTGCATAGGGCTGAAGATTAAGCATATCGGCACTTTTCATTGTGGCAATATCTTCTTTTTTGCCTTTAAATTTAATATTTCCGTTTTTGTCAATTTTCAAAGGAAGATTATTTGCGTATTTCTCCTTGTTAGCTTCAAAAAGCTTTATCAAATTATAGATAATTTCATTTCTTTTATGATTGTTTTCGGTTGTATCTGCGGCAGGGAAATAAACTGCGTTGAGTATTACCGAATTGCCCTGTCTGTTTGTAACAAGAGCATTACCGTTTCTGTCCACAATTTCGCCCCTTGCAGCTTCAATGGGAACTACATATTTTTTCTCCGTATTATTAAGCTCGGAATAGTATTCATTATCACGAATCTGAATTGTATAGAGGTCTGCTGCGAAGCCTGCAACTACTGCAAGCACAAGAATAAGTGCCATAATGCTTCTGCTGCTTTTGTATTTGCTTTTCACAATAAACCTCCTTTTTATTAAATGATGATAATTTTATATTTCGGGTAATTCACGAAATTCATATTTTTTCTTTACAGGCTTTAGCACAAGCCATAAAATCGGTGTAAGAACAAAGGTGTAAAGCATACAGGGAATGTAGAATGAAAACAAGGTCATTTCTCCCCCGTCAACACCCTTTATGATTATGAAAAACAGCCAATACAAAAGGCAATAAACGCCTGTTGTCACAACTGCACAAATCATATTTGTGATAAAAGTATTTCTTGCGATATAGGTTACTAAAGCACAGGAGAAAAAACACATAAGCATTATATAAATTGCATTAAAACCCATATGAACTCCCGAGGAAATATCCCACAAAAGCCCTGCAAAAAGCCCCATCAATGCTCCGTACTTTTCATCCTCTCCCATAGAGAGAATTATTGAAGCGGGCAAAAGCAAAAAGCATCTTGCTCCGTTTATTTCGGGAAAAAACCCTGCCGTATTTTGCAGTAAATCGCAGAGAACTATTATCAGGCAGAAGCTGACATATTTAGCTGTTTTCTGCTTTTTAGTCATTACTGCCTTCACCGCCTTCTTCACCGTAATCAATAAGAACAAGGCACTTGTCCAGCTT
Organism: Eubacterium sp.; assembly: GCA_051894075.1. Taxonomy (GTDB): domain Bacteria; phylum Bacillota; class Clostridia; order Oscillospirales; family Acutalibacteraceae; genus Eubacterium_R. Next base: position 14,347 of record JBJFHZ010000110.1, on the reverse strand, counting down.
TTTAATATCCGTACCCGGCTCAACCGAAGCATAGGTGGAAATATTAGTAGCCTCGTCGCTGATATCCTTAACCGTTCCTATGATTATACCCTTTGGCATTTTTGAGCTTACACCTGCGGTGGCAATAATTGAGCCGTAGGAAATTTTAGTTGCCGAATCAAGATTTTCAAACTTGCAGTAGCCCTCCTCTGCCAAATCGGCACTGCCTGTAACATAGCTTAACTCGTTTGTGCTGATATCATATGCCGAAACGGAAAAATCAGGGTCAATAACAGAGCTTACCACACTATAGGTAGGATATGCCTTTTTTATTATTCCCACAAGATATTTACCGTATAACACGGCATTTCCGTCCTTAACACCGTTTGCCGTTCCCTTGCTGATAGTAAATGTGCAATACGGATTTGCACTGTCCCTTCCGATAACAGAAGCCTCTGTGAACTTAAAATCTTTGTTTTCCTCTTTAAGCTCCAGTGCTTCCTTATAAAGCTCATTCTGTGCCTTTAGATTGTTATAATCCGCCAGCTGCTCCTGAAGCTCTCCAAGCTGCTGCTGAAGAGAATCAATCTTATTTTCATATTCAGCATTGCCCTTTGCATTTTCGGAAATAGTATCAATACCATCTGAAATTTTGCTTGCTACCCAATGGGCAGGGGCAAAAACAGTTCCCACAATTCCCGACTGAGCAGTTTCACCGTGTCCGTTTGCGGCACTGATAAACATACCCAGCAGTAAAAGAACTATAATGCTGACTATTAACTTGAAACGACTGCTTTTAAAAAGGTCCTTCATTTTTACTGCGCCCTTCTGAGTTTTATTGATGTACCGATTGCAACACAGTCAAGAGGCTTTTCGGGAATGTGAACTGCAATCTTCGTTTCCTTTGAAATTAAATCTGCAAGCCCTCTGAGCTGACTTGCTCCGCCTGCAAGGTAAATACCTCTGTCAATAATATCTGCCGCCAGCTCCGGAAGTGTAACCTCAAGAGTTTCTTTAATAGCGGCGATAATCTGACCTACCGGCTCTGCCAAAACCTCTCTGATTTCCTGAGAGGTTATCTCTACGCTTTTCGGCAACCCGTCAACAAGATTTCTTCCCCTAACGTCCATAGCGCCCTCACCGTCATATGATGCCGCCGAGCCGATTTTAAGCTTTATATCCTCGGCAGTATTACCGCCGATAAGAAGATTATGAGATTTCTTCATATGATTTACAATTGCGTCGTCAAAGGCGTTACCGCCTACCTTTATACTTCTGCAAGCCGCAATTCCCCCAAGGCTGATAACGGCAACGTCACAGGTGCCTCCGCCGATATCGACTATCATTGAGCCTGTAGCCTCAAAAACAGGAAGCCCCGAACCAAGAGCCGCCGCCATTGATTCCTCGATAAGCTCAACCTCCTGTGCGCCTGCCGACCTGACTGCGTCCTCTACCGCTCTTCTTTCAACCTCGGTAACACCGCTTGGAACACTTACAACAACTCTTGTTTTTGTAAAAAGATTTCTTCTGCTTGAACGGTAAATAAAGCTTCTGAGCATATCGGAGGTCATATCAAAATCTGCAATAACGCCGTCCTGAAGCGGTCTTACCGCAACGATTGAACCGGGAGTTCTGCCAATCATAGCCTTTGCCTCGTCACCTGTGGCAAGAACTCTTTTACTCTTAACATCAACTGCCACAACGCTTGGCTCTCTTATGATAACTCTGCCCTTTTTGTCGCAGATAACCGTATTTGCAGTACCTAAATCAATACCTAAATCTCTTGAAAAAATCATAACAATATCTCTCTTTCAACATCTGAAAAATACTAATAATTATATATTACTAAAAATAATCATATCTATTATATAATAGTGCTTCGATTATAACAATAGCAAATTTTAAAATTTTCAAAATGTTAAAGAAAATTTTATTTTGCCAAATGTAGACAAAATAAATTCTTTGTGTATAATTAATCTTGAAAATAAAAATCGGGAGAAAGCTATGAAAATCATTGATTTAAAAAATAATATTTTTGTCCTTGAAACAGAAAACACTCACTATGTTATAGGCGTTGACAAAAACGGTCACAACCGCCAACTACACTGGGGTAAAAAATGCAATATTGATGATTACTACATTTTCGGCTGTGACTGGGGCGATGAAAATGCAAACCACACCTCTCTTGACGAAATGAAGCAGGAATGTACTGTTTTCGGAGGCACAATGTACCGTGACTGCGTGCTGAAGGCAACCTTTGCAGACGGCTGCAGAGAAATCAATCCTAAATTTGTCAAAAGCGAAATAAAAGGCAATACTCTCAGTCTGACCTTTGCCGATAAATTATACTCTTTGGAATATGATTTAAACTATACGTTATTTGAAAGCACAGATATAATTGCAAGAAATATAACTGTAAGAAATACAGGAACAGAGCCTATAATCTTCGAACAACTCAAGAGTGCAGAATTTTCGCTCCCCGGCATAAAGCCTTATAAAATCAAGAATACCAACGGCGCTTGGGGAGGAGAATTTATACAGACCGAAAGCCTGCTTGACGGCGGTGCTCTTGTTTTTGAAAGCAGAAAGGGTATATCGGGACATAATAACTCCCCGTATTTTATCGCTCACAGAAATGCCGACGAAAAGCAGGGCGACGTTTATTTCGCCTCCCTTGCCTACAGCGGAAATTTCAAGGTTAGCGCAGCAAGAGATTTGTACGGAATTACAAGAATAATTCTCGGTATGAACGACTTTGATTTTGAATATACCCTCAAGGCAGGTGAACACTTTGACACTCCTGTTGTTTACTGCGGATACACAAACGGCTTTGGCGAAATGTCAAGGCAGATGAACAGATTTTGCATAGAAAATGTTCTGCCCAAGCAGTTTAACAACAAAATTCTCCCTGTGCTTTACAACTCCTGGGAGGCTACGGAATTTGATGTAAATGTTAAGCATCAGACAGAGCTTGCAAGACTTGCAGCTGAAATGGGTGTTGAGCTTTTCGTAATGGACGACGGTTGGTTTGGTAAGAGAAACAACGACCGTGCAGGCTTGGGTGACTGGTTTGTCAACAAGGAAAAATTTCCCAACGGACTTGACGAGCTTATACAGAATGTAAATAATCTCGGTATGGACTTCGGACTGTGGGTTGAGCCTGAAATGGTAAATGCAGACAGCGACCTGTTCAGAGCTCATCCCGACTGGACATATCATTATGACACAAGAGAGGCAAGCGAATTGAGGCACCAGCTTGTGCTTAATATGACCAGAAAAGACGTGCAGGAATACATACTAAATGTGCTTGATAAACTGCTGACTGACCACAATATAAAGTATATTAAGTGGGATATGAACAGACCGTTTTCCGAAACGGGAGCAGAAAATCTTGAAAATCCGAAAATGCTTTATTATCTTCATACCAAGGCTGTTTACAGTATTGTTGACACTCTAAAGGAAAGACATCCTGATGTTGCCTTTGAGAGCTGTGCCTCCGGAGGCGGTAGATGTGACTTGGGAGCACTTAGCCATTATGACCAGGCTTGGACAAGTGATAATACAGACGGTATAGACAGAATGACAATTCAAAAGGGATATTCTCTTTCAAGACCTACAAAAACCATGCGTGCCTGGGTAACCGACATTGCAGGAATTAACAAGCCCTGCTCACTTGATTTCAGATTTAATATTGCTATGCAGGGGTCACTCGGAATAGGCGGAAATCTTTTGAAATACAGCAAGGAAGACCTTGAAATCTGTAAGAAAAATATTGAATTTTATAAAGAGATACGTGACATTGTTCAGTTCGGCGACCTGTACAGAATACTTGACGCAGAGGAGGACGAAATACTGATGAATCAGTACGTCACACCTGATAAGTCACTTTCCGTTGCATTTATTGCCGCACGAGGCACAAGATTTTTTAAAAAAAGAGTACCTATTATTTTCGACGGACTTGATGAAAGTAAAAAATACAAATTACATCTTCACGGAGAGGATTTTGAAAAAACAGGCTCCTTCCTTATGAATGTGGGAATACCTATTCACGTACACGGTGCATATTTCAACGAAGCAGTAGTTCTTACGGAAATATAAGAGCATAACAAAACCGCAGTAATCGTAAATAAACGGTTACTGCGGTTATTTAATTTATTAGGCTTTATTAATCAAAATCCAGCGGCTCCTGGGACCTTGAAACAATCTCCCCTGTTGATGAATCAATTTCATATTCATACTCGGTTTTATTGTCGTGGAAATCTATTTCATAAACCTGTCTGCCGTTGTCATAATCAAGCTTCTCCGAGGTAAAGACAACAGTGCTTGCATCGTCAAAGCCTGCATCCTTAAGAGCAGTATTTTTTGCATCGTCAACAGTAATTTTTGTCTGATTTACAGAGGACTGATTAGTTACCTCTTGGGTATTCCCCTGTGTCTGAGAGGTCAGATTTCCCTGCTGTGAGGACTCATTAACATTTTGAGATACACTGTCAGAATGTTCTGCTGTATAAGCTTGCACTTTGCTTTTTCCGTCTGCTACCGATACTGCAATTACGGCGGCAATTATGACAATTAATATAACTGCAAGGACTGATAATAAGCCTTTTTCTTTTTTATCCATAAAAATTTCTCCTTAAAAATTATGCCTTAATAAAGCAGGCAATCCAATAATAAAGCGGTATTAAGATAATGACCAGGCAGGAATATCCCCACATACTCGTCAGAACACCGAGACACAGGAATATTGTAACAACAAGCTCGGGCACAGGCATAAGCAGTGCGAATACCTTTCTGTTATTAGCCTTGCAGGCAATGGCAAATCTGTAATAAATAGGTATTGTCATAAACAATATCCAAAGGGGATGCCAGATATGAAAAATCATAGAAAGTGCAACATAAAGTATTACTATGATAATCGGGAACGGAAAAATCAAAAGTGCCTTTGCTGCTTTCGGGTACATTCCGAAATCGTTTGCCTTTGAAAGCAGAGATTTTATTTTTCCTTTAAAATCCTTATCCTGCTTTTTCGGGTCCTGAACAATAACCTTATCCTTATCAGTATTTAACAAATCGTCAACACTTATACCATAAATTTTTGCAAGCGCCATAAGATTGTCAATTTCGGGTGAAGATTCGGCTCTTTCCCATTTTGAAATAGACTGTCTGCTGACACCAAGCTTTTCAGCCAGCACCTCCTGACTGTAGCCGTTCATTTTTCTAAGCTCCTGAAGACGTGTTGCTGTTAATAAGTTCATATGCCTTCCTCCTTGTTTTTTTGTAACTTCATTTTACCAAAATGTTTCGCTGTCTGCAACATATTTCGGGTTGCAACAGCAGGAAATTTCCGCAACCATTGGTTGCATTTGGCGAAAAGCCTTTATTTCAGCCGTGTTTATTCTAAATAAGTATTTAAAATCTTGAAAAGAATATATAAGTATGTTAAAATTAATATATCTATGTATATATGGATTGGAGCAAAAAATGAACAGAATAACTAAGCTAATTAAAAAAATTCTGAGATATATTTCAAGAATGTTTTCCAAAACACCCCAAAGAAAGTTTTTCTACGGGAAATATTTCAAGCACCGTAAGGTAAAGAACAATGTTATTTTAGTAGAGTCCTTCCACGGCTCAAACATTTCCGACTCATCTCTTGCACTTGTAAGGGAAATACTGAAATCATATCCCGGAAAGTATAAGATATACTACGGCACGGAAAATAAAAAGGCACATCAGAAATTCATTGATGATATCGGACTTGACGTTGAGCTCATAGATGTTACCACCTTTAAATACACTAAAATTCTTGCCACCGCAAAATACCTTATCAACAACAGCTCATTTCCTGTTTATTTTGTAAAGAGACCTGAGCAGGTTTATATTCAAACGTGGCACGGCACTCCTCTTAAAACACTTGGTAAAAAAATGCGTCTCGGCATTGAGTCAATGTACAACGTTCAGCATAACTTTTTACAGGCTGATTACATTACATTTCCCAACGATTTTACAAGAGATGTAATGATGGAGGACTACAACCTTAACGACCTTTACACAGGCAAGGTTGTAATGGCCGGATATCCGAGAAACGAAATCTTCTTTCACAAGGAAGACGGTGAAAGGCTAAAAAAGGAGCTTGGCTTAGAGGGTAAAACCGTTTACGCATATATGCCTACCTGGAGAGGCACAAGCAACCACGATATAAACACCTCTGCATATGAAAGCAGGGTTAAGGAAATATTCAAGATCATTGACAAAAAGCTTAATGACAATCAGGTATTTTACGTAAATTTCCACCCGATTTTAAAGGATTCAATCTCGCTTAAAAAGTACAAGCACATAAAGCCATTTCCCCAGGGAGTCGACAACTACTCCTTCCTAAACTGTGCAGACGCCCTTGTTACCGACTACTCCTCCGTATTTTTTGACTACTCAATTACTCAAAAGCCGATTATCCTTTTCATGTATGACTATGATGAGTATATGCACGACAGAGGAATGTATATGGATGTTGCATCTCTGCCGTTTCGTCAGATTTATGACGAAAAAGAGCTTGCAAGAGTTTTAAGCGACGAAAGCTTTATGTCCGATTCATATACAGACACAGAATATTTCAAAACATTTTTCAAATACGATTCCCCGGATATCAGCAAAAAGCTTCTTCATTTGCTATTTACAGGCGATTCGGGAGATTTGGAAATCAAAGACTATTCCTTTAACAGAGAAAAACCGTTAAAGGTAATTCACCCTAACATCGTAAATCAGTTTGCTCACCTTAATTCAATCGCAAAAAATGCAGACGAAAACACTGTTGTTTGCTTTGAGAAAAAGTGGTTTAAGGGCGAGGTTGGACCTCAGCTTTATGATAATTTCAACGACGCATTTAAATATGTTGTCATTACAATGACTACCCCGAGAACATATCTTGAGGATTTACTGTGTCATTTAGGTGTTAAAAGCGTAAAGGAGAAGGTTCACCGCCGTGAAATTCAAAGAACATTCCCCAACCTTAACATTTACCCCGAATATATAGAAAATATTTCGGCATTTGACGATAACTGTATCGTTGACGAAAGCGATATCGTACATCTTAAGACAAAAGATGTTTCAAACGGTGACAGGGAAATCACCGTGTCCGTAGATGCAAAGGGATACGAATTTCAAAAATTAGCAATCGTCGGTGCAAAAAGAGTTATTCTTAAAACCCTGCCTTTGTCTGATGATGAAAAGAAATCAAAATCTGTTACAATTCCGCTGCAAAAGCTTATTGAGGAAATGATTGTTTATAACAAACAGCAGTATGTTATAGGAATTGTTGCATTTAACAAAAAGAAAAACAAGCAATGCCTTGTTATTCCGTCTATTTCGGAAAAGAAGCAGGGTGATATTTCCGAGGCATACAAAAAGCCTTTGTTTGACAATTACACTCTGCCGAAGGCATATTTTGACGCCGATTTGAAAAAGCTCATTGATGCCGACAACGACAGAAACCGAAGAATGCTTGAGCTTTATGATTTAACACCTACGGTTTACGAAATCACATCAAGTCCTTTCTTTAACAAGCTAAATGAATTTTCACTGTATTTCGGCAAAAAGGAGGAGGCACTTGAGGCAATTTATCCTCCCTGTAAGCTAAAGGCACTGAAAACTAAGGGAAACAGGCTTGTTCTCGTTGTTGAGGTACCAAAGGATAACAACGCAAAATTCAAGGGAATTGTTCTCAAATACCGCTCTGTAATTGAGAATATTCAAATTCCATTCAGCTGTAATATTCAGGAAAAGGAGAACTGCCTGAGAGTTGTTGCAAACCTTGACTTTACCCCTGATATGCCTTTAAAGGAGATATACTGGGATGTCAGAGCAGTAGTTGAAAAGTACGGCTCTGACCAGCTTGTTAAGCTTGGCTACACAGGTATAAGCCTTAAACAGAAATTCTATTTCACCAATACTCAATGCGATGTCGGAAAAGACCACATTATTTTCCCTTACTTTAACAAAAGAGGAATTATCAATTTCTGCTACCGTGAAAGAAGCGAGTATGATACTGCCGCAGTAAAGAGAAAAGAGGTTATCGCATATATTCTCTATATCCTTTTCGGACTGTTTCTCAGAAGAAAAAATATATGGATTGTATATGAAAAATTCTGCAAGCTTGCCCAGGATAACGGCTACTATTTCTTTAAATACTGTATGGATTCTCTGCCTAAGGAGGAAAACAAAAACATCTATTATATTATAGATAAGCGCTCCCCCGATTATGAGAACATCAAGCAATACGGAAAGCACGTTATTCAGTTTATGAGCATAAAGCATATGCTTTACATTATGTCAATGAAAATCTGTATTTCATCCGACTCAAAATCCCACCTTTATGCTTGGAGAACAAAGCCAAGCCTAATCAAAAGAGGAATCGGCAAAAAGAAGGAGCTTTTCCTCCAGCACGGTGTAACTGCACTTAAGCAGGTTCATCAGCTTTTCGGCAAAAAGGGTACAAGTGCAATGACTTACTTTGTCACCACAGGCAGAGTTGAGCAGGAAATTGCAATTTCCGAGCTTCTTTATAACGAGAAAACGGCACCTATCACAGGCTTTGCAAGATGGGACGTTCTTGAAAATAAGGAGGATAAAAACAATCGTTTCATTCTTCTTATGCCTACATGGAGGTCTTGGCTTGAGGAGGTCAGCGACGAGGAATTTGTAAACAGCGACTATTTCAAGCAGTATTCTTCGCTTTTGAAAAGCAAGAAGCTTGATGAAATTCTTGAAAAGGGAAATACAAGGCTTGTATTCTATATTCACCCGAAATTTGCAGGCTATATTGATAATTTCAAAGAGGCTGTCAGCAGCAGAATAAGCTGTATCCCTATGGGACAGGAGCCCTTGAATGAGCTTATGATGAAATGCTCCATGCTCATAACCGACTATTCAAGCGTTTGCTGGGACGTTTACTATATGGACAAGCCCGTACTTTTCTATCAGTTTGACTACGATATGTACAAGGTTGCCCACGGCTCATATATCAATATGGAAACAGACCTTTTCGGTAACAGGTCAACCGACGAGGAAGCTCTTCTTAAGGATATTGAGCATTTTGTTGACAACGGCTTTGAGGAAAACGAGGCGGATAGAAAGAATGCTCCGATGTACTTTGAGTATCGTGACAACAATAACAGCAAGCGTATTTACGATTTTTTAAAAAACAATAATTTCTAAAAAAAAACAGACAGCAAAGCTGTCTGTTTTTTTCGCTTTAGGTAGTTAATTCTCCCAAAACATATTTTATATTATTCTGAAAAGAGAGGGGTTGAAAGATATCTGTCACCTGTGTCGGGAAGTAGAGCTACAATGGTTTTGCCCTTATTTTCAGGGCGCTTTGCAAGCTCCTTTGCTGCCCAAAGTGCCGCACCGCTTGAGATACCCACAAGCACGCCCTCATTTTTAGCAAATGCCTTGCCTGTTGCAAAGGCATCCTCATTTTCTACGGTGATAATTTCATCATAAATATCCGTGTTAAGAGTATCGGGAACAAAGCCTGCACCGATTCCCTGAATTTTATGTGCACCTGCTACACCCTTTGAAAGAACAGGTGATGTGGCAGGCTCAACTGCCACAATTTTAACGTTAGGATTCTGCGACTTAAGATATTCGCCTGTTCCTGAAATAGTACCGCCTGTACCTACACCTGCAACGAATATGTCAACCCTGCCCTCTGTATCTCTCCAGATTTCAGGACCTGTTGTTGCCTTGTGGGTAGCAGGGTTCACAGGGTTTGTAAACTGACCTGCAATGAAAGAATTTGGAATTTCTGCCGCAAGCTCATCTGCCTTTGCAATAGCACCCTTCATCCCTTTACTGCCTTCGGTAAGAACAAGCTCTGCACCGTATGCTTTCATAAGATTTCTTCTCTCAACGCTCATGGTTTCGGGCATTGTGATAATAAGTCTGTAGCCCTTTGACGCCGCAACTGCCGCAAGACCTATGCCTGTATTACCGCTTGTGGGCTCAATGATAACAGAGCCCTCCTTTAATTTGCCCTTTGCCTCTGCATCCTCAATAATTGCCTTTGCAATTCTGTCCTTTACAGAGCCGGCAGGATTAAAATATTCAAGCTTAACGAGTACAGTTGCTTCAAGATTATTTGCTTTTTCAAAATTTGATGCTTCAACAAGCGGGGTGTTACCTACAAGCTCAAGTGCTGATTTATATACTGCCATAATAATTATCTCCTATCATAAAATATCGTTAAATAATCAGTCTATTGCCGAAAATGCTTGGTCGAGGTCGTGGATGACATCGTCGATATGCTCGGTACCGATTGAAAGCCTGATTGTGTTAGGCTTAATATTCTGCTCCTCAAGCTCCTGTGGGCTAAGCTGACTGTGGGTGGTTGTTGCAGGGTGGATTACAAGTGATTTTACGTCTGCAACATTTGCAAGAATTGAGAATATCTCAAGGCTGTCGATAAATTTCTTTGCCTCTTTTTCGCCGCCCTTAATCTCAAAGGTGAAGATTGATCCTGCACCGTTTGGGAAATATTTATTATACAACTCTTTGTATCTATCGTCAATGCTTGGGTGATTTACCTTTTCAACCTTTGGATTATTTACAAGGTAATCAATTACCTTTTTTGTATTTTCAACGTGTCTTTCAACTCTCAGAGAAAGAGTTTCAAGTCCCTGAAGAAGCAGAAAAGCGTTAAACGGAGAGATTGTTGCACCTGTATCACGGAGAAGAATTGCACGAATATATGTTACAAATGCCGCTGGTCCTACGGCATCAACAAAGCTTATACCGTGATAGCTTGGGTTAGCATCTGCAATCTGCGGGAATTTTCCGCTTGCTTTCCAGTCAAATTTACCGCTGTCTACGATTACTCCGCCAAGTGTTGTTCCGTGACCGCCGATAAACTTTGTTGCACTGTGAACAACTATATCTGCACCGTATTCAATAGGTCTGAGAAGATATGGCGTTGCAAATGTGGAATCAACAACAAGAGGAATGTTATGGCTGTGAGCAATCTCTGCAAGCTTTTCAATATCAACAAGATTTGAATTAGGATTACCGAGAGTTTCAATGAAAAGTGCCTTTGTGTTTTCGTTTATAGCGTTTTCAAAATTTGAAAGGTCATCAGGGTCAACAAAGGTTGTTGTAACGCCGTAGTTCTTAAATGTATGCTCAAGATAATTATATGTTCCGCCGTAAATGGTTTTTGCGGAAACTATATTGTCGCCTGCTGTTGCAAGGGCCTGAAATGTATAAGCAAGTGCCGCAGCACCCGAAGCTGTAGCAAGAGCCGCCACACCGCCCTCAAGAGCCGCTACTCTTTTTTCAAAAACATCCTGTGTTGAATTTGTAAGTCTGCCGTAAATATTTCCTGCATCTGCAAGACCGAAGCGTGCCTGTGCGTGGTCGCTGTCTCTGAAAACATATGATGTGGTTTGATAAATCGGAACTGCTCTTGCATCTGTTGCAGGGTCAGGCTGCTCCTGTCCTACGTGAAGCTGTAATGTTTCAAAATGATATTTATAATCTGACATAATATTAATTTCCTTTCAATGTAAAAAATAGATTTGGATTTTATTTTAAAGATTTAAAAGCTCATACATCGAAAGCACATTCGTTCATTTTTATAATTGCTGTTAATTAATAATGAAAAATATCTGTTCATTCATTATTACCTCCATTGCCTACTGATATTGTAGGTTTTATGTTGACTACACTTTACCACACATTGCCTACCTTGTCAATAGGTTTTTAGGATTTTTTTGAAATATTTTTTTATTTTGCCAAATTTGCATATATAATGGGGTTGAAATAATACAAATTTATTAAACGGTGTTGAATTTTTCGTTGCAATTTGATAAGATTAGTTTATAAAAATTAAGGAGGAAATTATGAGTCCTATTCTTTTAACCTTGGGTGACACTCTTGATAAAGTGTTTTACTCTTTTGATTTGTGGGTATTTAATATTTTCGGTGCAATGCAATGTTCGTTTTTAACCTTCATTGCAAAGTTTTTCACAGCCTTCGGTGATGAGGCTTTTGTAATACCTATTGTCGTTCTTGCCATTGTTCTTTGCTTCTTTAAAAAGACAAGAAAATACGGCTTTTCACTATTGTTTGCCGTGGTTATAGGAACGCTTGTTACAAATGTTATTGCAAAGCCTGCCGTGCTTCGCCTTCGACCGTACAACACGCTCCAAAGCAATGCTGATTACTGGGCTTGGTACATAGGTGCAGGCGCCCTTTCGGAAAGTGACTATTCCTTCCCGTCAGGCCACACCACCGGCGCATTTGAAATAGCAACAGCACTTTTCCTTTGCTTTAAGAAGGACAAAAAGAAAATTGCCTATCTTTTCCCGGTAATTGCACTTTGCACAATGGGGAGCCGTGTATACCTTATGGTCCACTATCCGTCAGACGTTATAGGCGGTATGATTATCGGTATTATAGCAGGCTGTCTCGGTTATCTCATTGCAAAGCTTGCGGTTATGATTTTTGAAAAAACGGCTCTTGATAAGATTGACGCATCAAAGCTTTTCAAAAAGATTACCGAAAAGACAAACGGCAAAGCGGCTCCTGTAGTAATCGTTGTTGCAGTTATCGGCATATTCCTTTATTCATTTATCCCGTCATTTGCAGAGGGCGGCGACGACGCAGTGAGATGTGCATACGACGGCGAATACAAATGCTACAACGAAGCAAGGGTTGACGATGAAGATTATCCGCCTATTGACGGCAAAAGCTACTGCAAAATCCATTGGAAGCAGTTAAGCGGTGTTGAATAAAAACAAAACGCAAAAGCGGGAATGTGTTATCAATACACATTCCCGTTTTTTATGTCAACAATTCGGTCTGAGCCACAAATAAATCTTAAAATTATTTTCCTATTATTCCTTTTCCTGTAAACTTATTATAAACCGCTCTGACGATAAGAAAAGCAGTATATCCCACAATCAAAGCACCTGCAACATCTGTGAGATAATGAGCGCCTACCACCATTCTTGTATATCCCATAACAAAAACATAGACAGTGCTTACACAAAGTGCAAATGGCACAAGCCTTTTCAGCTTATCAAAGGCACCGCAAAGCAGAACGCTTAAAAATACAGCAAAGGAACAGGTAGTATGACCGCTGGGGAAGGAATCGGCTCTGTTGTAAATTCCGAAATCATTACCCTTTTGATACCAAGGAGTAAAAGCGGAAAAATCAGTGCTGTTTACCATTGCACTTGTGAGAGGTGAATATTTACCCTCACTTAAGCCCTCATCATTCAGAAATCCGTTTGAATAAGCCACCATTTCTCTAAAACGAACTCTTGAGGTGATGGTTTTACATTCTTCTATAATTTTTGTAAAAATACCGAAAAGTACACCTGCAAGAGCCAAAGCCTCTAACTTTTTCAAGACCTTTTTATCAATTTTTGAAACCAAAATTATTGAAATCACCGCAACAACAAAGCTGATGATAAAATAAACAGCCTGACTTAAATTATCCTTGTCTGACAAAAGCAAGACATTTTTTATCACATTTTCAATCAGCTTTTTCCAGCCAACGCCGCAGAGAATAAAAAAGCCAACGGTTGTGACTGCTTTAAGAATGAAATTGAAAATTTTGTATGCTTTTCCGTCGGTGTTTGCCACAGGCTTAACAAAGGGTAAAAGCCTTCCGATAACCTCCAGACTTTCGTTAAGGTCACGCCTGCACACAAAAATTATTGCAAAGGCAATGCCCCAAATTCCCCAATAAACAAACAGACCGAAGGCCTCAAATAGCTTTGAAATGCTGTTTTCGGGATTGAAAAGTGCCATATCAATTTTCATATCATTAAATGTACCGAAAATCATCAGCCCTATTGCAACAGCATAAAGCAATACGGAAAAAATGACAAACCCCTTATTCTTCGTCTTTTGCATAATTATCTCCTCTTATATAAGTGATTAATATATCAATGAATAATATACCATATATGTTATATTTATGCAAATTATTATTTTTAACCTTAAACAACACAAAAAGCTCCTTGACAATCAAGGAGCTTTTGTTTATGTATCGAAAATTATTTCTCAGCGTACTTGTCGTCACCGTTCCAGCTATACATAGCACGAATCTTCTCGCCGACTTCTTCAAGCTGATGGCTTGCTTCCATTTCTCTCTTAGCCTTGAAATGAGCCCAGCCGTTGTTAGCCTCTGTGATGAACTTAGAAGCGAATGTACCGTCCTGAATTTCCTCAAGAACCTTCTTCATTTCCTTCTTTGTTTCGTCAGTGATAAGTCTCTTACCGGTCTCATAGTCGCCGTATTCAGCAGTGTTTGAAATTGAATATCTCATCTTTGAGAAACCGCCTGAATAGATAAGGTCAACGATAA
>JBJFHZ010000109.1:0-29062 GCA_051894075.1 Eubacterium sp. | reverse complement strand
AGATATTTCGCTTAATAATTCAAACTCACTTTTTGGAGTGGCTTCGGCTCTTGCCTCGTCAAAGTTAATTCCGCATTACAGATAATTGCGTTGCAATTATCTAACAATGCTGCAATAACTTTTCCTCTTCCCACAATGCCAAGGCATTGCGGGAGTCCTGATGAACAATTTTTTTGCTTGCACCAAAAATTTGGGAGAAAAGGTACAGTGTACCTTTTCGTAGCAGGTTGCCAAACCAAGTGGAAGCAAGACACGGCAAAGCATTGCGGGAGTCCTGATGAGCAATTTTTTGCAAGAAAATATATTATTAAATTTGCGTTTGTCAAATATTCTTCTAAATACAAAATAATTATTGACTTTACGACCTTTCCTATTATAATATCAAAATAACAAACAGGTAAAGGCGGTAACGATATGCACAGAAGACTTGCAAAAACTCCCCCTATGGGCTGGAACAGCTGGGACTGCTTCGGGGCAGGAGTGAACGAAGAACAGCTTCGTGAAAATGCCGACTATATGGCAAAGCATTTAAAGCAGTACGGCTGGGAATATATTGTCTGCGACATTCAGTGGTACGAGCCTAAGGCAAAGGATAACGACTACAATAATTTTACGGAATTAAATATGGACGAATACGGCAGACTTATTCCTGCTGAAAACCGTTTTCCAAGTGCAAAAAGCGGCAAAGGCTTTAAGGAAATTGCCGACTACTGCCACAGCCTCGGGCTGAAGTTCGGCATACATATTATGAGAGGTATTCCCCGTCAGGCTGTCCACGCAGATACGCCTATTAAAAACAGTAAATTTTCAGCAAGAGAAATTGCACATCACTTTTCCGTATGCTCCTGGAACACCGATATGTACGGAATGAAAAACTGTCAGGGGGCACAGGATTACTATAATTCCATATTTGAGATGTACGCTCAGTGGGGCGTTGATTTCATCAAATGCGATGACATCTGTGTAACTGAATTTCGCAAGTGGGATAATCCATATTCCGCATACTATGAAATTGAAATGATAAGAAAAGCCATTGATAATTGCGGCAGAGATATGGTGCTTTCTCTATCCCCCGGACCTGCCGATATCAATAACGCCAAGCACCTTTCAAAAAATGCAAATATGTGGAGAATGACAGGCGACTTTTGGGATAAATGGGATAAGCTTCACGAAATGTTTGACAAATGCTTCATTTGGCAAAAAGAGGTAAGAAGCGGTAATTTCCCCGACTGCGATATGCTCCCTCTTGGCAGGCTTTCTAAAAACGGCACCTGTCACGGACCGCAAAACAGAATGACACAGTTTACAAAGCCTGAACAGCTTACTATGATGAGCCTCTGGGGAATTTTCAGAAGTCCGCTGATGTTCGGAGGAAATCTTCCCGACAATGACGAATGGACCTTATCACTTTTGACAAACGAGGAATATCTCAAAATGCACAGGGAGTCGTCAGGTGCTCATCAGTATTACAGAAATGAAAAGAATAATAAGGGCGAAATTATTTGGATTTCCAACGGTAATAAATGCAAATACGTTGCCTTGTTCAATACCGACGATAAGGAAAGAAAAATTAAGCTGAGCCTTTCCGACATTCTTATGCCCGATGAATACTACGAAATTTACGATATTTGGGAAAGGAAAAGCCTTGGAAAATTTAAGAACAGCTTTTCTGCAAAAATTTCTCTCCACGGTGCAGGTCTTTACAAAATCACAAAATAATCATTTTCTATTATAGAAATAAGAGGACAGGTTTTCTAAAGAAGTTTTCCTGTCCTTTTATTATTTAGGCAATGAAGAATAATGTTTTTAACAAAAGCTACATACAGAATTTATGGTCGCCGATGGTTTTGATAACAGGTCTGGAGTGCATAAATGCGTCATTTGTTTTTGCGGCATTAAAATAATATATTGCACCGCCTGACGGGTCCCAACCGTTAATTGCGTCAATGGCCGCTCTTTTTGCGGAATCGGCAACGGGTGCGTACCAGTTTGAATCGTTGACGCAGGAGAATGCACCGTTTTGATAAACAACACCGCTTATTGAATCAGGAAATGACGGGTGCTTTACCCTGTTTAAAATAACTGCACCTACGGCAACCTGTCCCTCATAGGATTCTCCCCTTGCCTCTGCGCTGATTACCTTTGCAAGCAGCTCCACATCTGCGCTGGAATACTGAGTACTTGTGCCCGAGCCACCTGAGCTTCCGCCTAAGCCGAGATAAAGCAGGGTTGTTTTTCCGCAGATACCGTCGGCAGTAATACCGCAGTTTCTTTGAAAGGCAACTACTGCATTTTTTGTTGCGTTGCCGTAAACGCCGTCAATGGAGCCATTGTAGTATCCAAGAGAAGCCAGCTTCTGCTGAATTGATTTTACCTCGGAGCCTGTGGAACCCAGCCTTGAAACAGCGTAAGAGCTGTCCTGATTTGAATAAACCTCATAGGAAATAAAGCCGATTAGTCCTGCGCCCAAGGCTATAGACGCAATAATCAGAGCTATAATTCCGTTTCGTACTGCTTTATATACCGTCATTTTATCAACCTCACACAAAATAGTTAATAAGAAAGGTTATTGCACAGCCTGTAAGAGTAAACAAAATTGAGCCTGCAACTGCTCTCAATATTTGCTTTTTTGTCAGCTTTATTTTCGGCGGCTTCTGAGCAACAGCCGCAACTGCCTCTGCTTCCTTTTTAAGCTTTGCGTAGTCGGTATTCTGATGCTCCGGTTTAACGAAAAATATGATTTTTTCAAAATACGGATTTTCCGTATTAGTCACTTCTAATATTTGTTTGCTGACACCCTTCATCATCATTGCATTTTTCCTTTCAAATTTATACAATTAGTGTAGGAAAAAGGTAACACAAATATTCTGAAATCTTTTTGTCGAAATTTGTACAATTTGAAATAAAATAATTCTTGACAGCCTTTTACTATAACGAAATGTATATTTAACATTACCCTTTTTTATTGTGGAAAACTCTGTGGAAAATGTTAAAAACTTTACTGTTTTCCGCTATTTTACGTTGTTTTTGACTGTTGAAAACTCATTTTTTTTAAAAATTTTTAAGTTTTCATAAATTTACACATAGTTTTCAACATTTTGGAAGGTTCAATTTTGAACAAAAAATTTTGTATAAATTGCTATTTTTTACTTTTCCTCTTGACAAAAAAATGTTATACTCTCTGTAGGCAATAATCCGATATTTAAGAGGAATTTTGAAATGAACATTTCATACGTGAAAAATGATATAGTTATAAAGGATATAAAATGTCTTGACCTTGATTTGACCCTTGACTGCGGTCAGGCGTTTCGCTGGGTTAAGCAGGAGGATGGTAGCTGGAGCGGTGCCGCACACGGTGTTTTTCTCAATATAAAAAAAGAGGGCGACAATTTTATTTTCAAAAATACGTCAAAGGAAGATTTTGAAAATATATGGATAAACTACTTTGACCTTGAAAAAGATTACGTTAAAATCTGCGACACACTGAAGCAGGACAGGCTGATTGCTCCGACAGTTGATGAGTATTACGGAATAAGAATACTTAATCAGGACAGCTGGGAGGCGCTTTGCTCCTTTGTTATAAGTCAGCAGAATAATATTAAAAGGATAAAGGGTATTATAGGCAGACTTTGTGAAAGCTACGGCGAGGATATCGGAAACGGTTTTTATTCCTTCCCCTCTGCCGAAAGACTGTCAAAGCTGACTGTTCAGGATTTTGAAAGCCTCGGAACAGGCTACAGGGCAAAATATCTTGAAAGCCTTTCAAAAAAGGTTGCCTCAGGTGAAATTGATTTAGAAAAAATCAAAGCACTTCCTCTTGAGGAAGCAAGAAAAGAGCTTCTGAAAATTTACGGTGTGGGAATTAAGGTTGCAAACTGCGCCTTGCTTTTCGGCTTTGGCTTTTACGACGCTTTTCCTATTGATGTATGGATGAAAAGGGTAATGGAATATTATCCAGACGGACTGCCCAAATGCTTTGACGGTATCGGTGGTATTGCACAGCAGTATCTATTCCACTGGGCAAGAAATAATTTGTAAAAATTGTGTCTTTTTCCGTTATGTTGTGTTATTCACTGTTCGCAGTACACAAAGTACAGCTTCACAGTGAAAGCCTTGCCTAACGAAAAAATCCACTAATTTTACCTGTCTAAATAAAAGAAAGAATTGTAGGGGCAGGTCTCTGTGCCTGCCCGAAAATTTGATTTTGCGGTAGGGGATGGAACCCCTCCCCTACAAAAACTATCAACGCAGTTATTACGAATCAACCGTAGGGGACGGGTTGCCCGTCCCGATTAATGCGGACAGGGAAAACCCTGTCCCTACGGCATACCAACAACATTATTCATTTCATAGATACTGATTTTCAAGGAGAATATATGCAAAAGCTTTTTGTTGATTTTATACCGGAAAACAAAATAACGCTAAATGATGAGCAGTCACGTCACATAGCAAAATCCCTGCGTATGAAAAAGGGCGATATGCTGACGCTTTCCTGTCAGGACGGAAACGACTACGGCTGTATTATTGATGAAATCACCAAGGACACAGTTACCCTTTCGGTATGCTACAGGCAGGCAAACGGCAGTGAGCCGACCGTTAAAGTTACGCTTTATCAGGGAGTTCCCAAGGGTGACAAGCTGGAGGACGTCATTCAAAAATGCACAGAGCTGGGAATTACGTCGGTTTGTCCTGTTTTAACCCACCGTTCTGTCAGCCGACCTGATGAAAAATCTGCAACAAAAAAGCAGGAAAGATATCAAAAAATCGCATTAGAGGCGGCACAGCAAAGCGGTCGTGGTATTGTTCCCGAAATTCAAAAAATGACAAGCCTTAAAGCTGCAGTTGAAAACGACGACAGCAATTTAAAAATTCTGTTTTACGAGGGCGGAGGAGAAAGGCTTAAGGATATTATTCCCAAGGATACAGGCTCCATATCAATCTACATCGGTCCCGAGGGCGGATTTGAAAAGGAAGAAGTGGAATATCTTAAAGAAAAGGGTGCGGTCATTGCAAGCTTAGGTCCGAGAATTCTTAGGACACAAACTGCTCCCGTTGCGGCGCTTACAGCAGTTATGCTGCTGACTGATAATATGTAAAGGAGAAAAATTATGAAAAAAACCAAGAAAACTATTTTATACATTATAATTGCTGTTTTAATTTTCATAATTGCAGCAGGCGCAATTATTCTTTTCGGTGTAGTGGGAATTGACAAAAAAGTGTCCTATTCCGAAAGTGAAAAGGCAAATAATAATATTAACACAGGTGTAACAGTTGTTGATGAAAGCACCACATATCAGACCTTAAACGGCTTTGGCGCTTCTGCATGCTGGTGGAGTCAGGACGTTGGCAAATGGGAAAACAGCAAGGAAATCCTGTCTTATCTCTATGACAGTGACAAGGGCATAGGTCTTAACATTTACCGCTACAATCTGGGTGCAGGCTCCAAGGGTGACAGCCATATTCTTACTGAAAACAGAAGCACCGAGGGCTTTTTAAATGACGATGGCTCTTATGATTTTACTGCTGATGCAGACGCTCAAAAATGTCTTAAGGAGGCAAAGGAGCTTGCAGGTGATGATTTAAGAGTAACGCTTTTCTGCAACAGTGCTCCCGTTCAGCTTACCAAAAACGGTGCCGGCTACTGCTCCCCGTCAAAGGATGAAAACGCCCCTTGGGAAAGCAATCTTGCCCCGGAAAATTATGAAAGCTTTGCCGATTACTGCTACAGCTGTGCAGTTCATTTTCTTGACGAGGGCTACAGAGTAACCGACGTTTCACCTATAAATGAGCCTCAGTATAACTGGCAGGCGTGGTATAACGACGACGGTACATATTCGGTAAATCAGGAGGGCTGTTATTATTCAAAAACAGAGGCAAGAGATTTGCTGAATGTATTTGTTGATAAATTCGACGGCTCTGACGTTGATGAAAAGGGCTGTAAGGTTTCAATGTTTGAATCGGGAGCAATTGAGGGCGACGATTCAACCTGCGCCGCTTATATGGACTGCATTCTCGGAAAAGGTCCCAAATATGTTTTTAAAAATAAAAAGCTCAGAAATTATTTTGACACAGTTAATATGCATTCATACTGGTCAGACAAAGCCACAAAGGAAAATGCAGAAAATTATTTTTCAGACAAGTATTCAAAGTACAGTATCGCCTGCACAGAATACTGCCAGATGACAACTGATGAAAGCACGGGAGTTTTTGATTTAATTTCGGCAGAGGAAAACGGAACAAACGGTATGACCATCGAGTACGGCGTTGCAATGGCAAAGGTTATCGTTGACGATTTAACGGTAATGAACGCTACTGAATGGGATTGGTGGTTAGGCTGTTCCTACGGAACATATACCGACGGTCTTGTTTATCTCAATCCCGATGACCACTCAGATATACAGGCATCAAAAAGATTATGGTGCCTTGGTAATTTCTCAAAATTTATTGATGAGGGTGCAATAAGGCTTGCCTGCAGCTCAGGTGTTGACGGACTTGACAGCTGTGCCTTTGCAAACCTTGACGGCACAAACGTAATCGTTTATGTAAATGATACAGATAACGACCTTTCAACGACCTACGACTGTCAGTCGGATTATGAAATTTATACTACAAGTGCAGACTGTGACCTTGAAATGACATCAAAGGGCGGTAAGGGAACCGCAGAAATCACCGTTCCTTCAATGTCGGTTGTTACAGTTGTTGTAAAATAATGCAGGGTTCAGCCTGCCAAGCCCGAATTTAAACAATTGTTGTAAAAAGTATCTGTGGGTGATATAATAATTTAGATTAAATTAAAATAAGGTGAGGTTATGGCACTTAAATTAGGCGACACCGTAATAATGAAAAAGCCACATCCCTGCGGTTCAAAGGAATTTGAAATTACAAGGCTGGGAGTTGACTACAAGCTCAAATGCCTCGGCTGTGGCAGAGAGGTTATGATACCGAGAATAAAAGCCGAAAAAAATATCAAAGCCGTTAAACCCCGTGATGATGAGCAGTAGCGTTTTTTAATCGAAAATAAATACTGCAAATAATCGAGCGAGGATAAAAATATGATAGAAAAATTAAACGAAGTTGAAAAACGATTTATAGAGGTCAATGACCTTGTGTGCAATCCCGAAATCGTTTCCGACCAGGAAAAATACACAAGGTTAATGCGTGAAATAAAGCACCTTACACCTGTTGTGGAAAAATTCAGAGAGTACAAAAAGGCAGAGGAAACCTTTAACGAGTCAAAGGAAATGCTTGACGAGGGCGGTTTAGACCCCGAATTTACGCAAATGCTTAAGGAAGAATTTGAGCAGAGCAAAGAAGATATGGAAAGAATAAGCGAGGAGCTTAAGGTTCTTCTTCTGCCCAGAGATCCTAACGATGACAAGAACGTTATTATTGAAATCAGAGGCGGTGCAGGCGGAGAGGAAAGTGCCCTTTTTGCAGGGGTGCTTTTCAGAATGTACTCAATGTATGCCGAGTCAAAGGGCTTTAAAACCGAGGTGCTTAACGCCAACGAAACAGGACTTGGCGGCTACAAGGAAATAAGCTTTTCCGTTGAGGGCGACGGCGCTTATTCAAGATTTAAGTTTGAATCGGGCGTACACAGAGTTCAGCGAGTTCCCGAAACCGAAAGTCAGGGCAGAATTCACACCTCAACAACTACCGTTGCCGTGCTTCCCGAGGCGGAGGAGGTTGACTTTGAAATCAATCCAAAGGACCTTCAGATAGATACCTTCAGAAGCTCCGGCGCAGGCGGTCAGCATATCAATAAAACGTCGTCGGCAATCAGAATTACCCATTTGCCAACAGGCACCGTTGTTGAATGTCAGGACGAAAGAAGCCAGCATAAGAATAAGGAAAAGGCACTTAAGGTTTTGCGTTCCCGTCTTTACGACGCAGAAAAAGCAAAGCACGACGCTGAAATTGCCGGAGAAAGAAAGTCTCAGGTAGGCACAGGCGACAGAAGTGAAAGAATCAGAACCTACAACTATCCGCAGGGCAGAGTTTCCGACCACAGAATAGGACTTACGCTTTACAAGCTTGAGCAATTCCTAAACGGCGACCTTGACGAAATGATTGACGCTCTTATCACCGCCGACACAGCAGAAAAGCTCAAAGCACAGGGCGACGAGTAATACAAGCGAGAAGATAGGCAATTTAATAATGACCACCTTTTCACGACAATAAATAATTTTACAAATTAGGGTTTGTAGGGGTGTATTTGTAGCAAATTTATGGCTCCCTTGTGTAAAGGGAGCTGTCTGCGTTAGCAGACTGAGGGATTGTTACAACCCCTCCGAGTTGCCTAACGGCAACCCACCTCCCCTTACACAGGGGAGGCTCAATTCGGTTCAATAAACCCTAATTTATCCAACAAAACAAAAAGGCATAAAAATAATTATGAAAACTAAAATATTTACCGAAAGTGAATATGACATAAAGGAAGCAGGAAAAATAATCAAAAACGGCGGACTTGTTGCTTTCCCTACGGAAACGGTTTACGGCTTAGGTGCAGATGCGCTCAACGACGAGGCTGTCAAAAAGATTTACGTTGCCAAGGGCAGACCAAGCGACAATCCTCTTATTGTGCATATATGCAAAAAAGAGGATATAATCCCCCTCGTTAAAGAGGTTACGCCCAAGGCACAGGCGCTCATTGACGCATTCTTCCCTGCTCCGCTGACAATTATTTTGCCTAAAAGCGACAAGGTGGGTAATGTTGTAAGCGGCGGTCTTGACACCGTTGCAGTACGTATGCCCGAAAATGAAACGGCACGCAGACTTATTGAATATGCAGGCTGTCCTGTTGCGGCACCAAGTGCCAACACCTCGGGACTGCCGTCACCTACGAAAGCAAAGTATGTAATTGACGATATGATAGGAAAAATTGACGGCATAATAGACGGCGGTGACTGCCAATTCGGAGTTGAGTCAACAGTTATCACTCTTGCTACAGAAAAGCCTGTAATTCTCCGACCGGGTGCAATTACCAAAGAAATGATAGAGGCTGTTATCGGTGAGGTAGAGGTTGCACGTGCCGTTCTTGAGGGAATGAAGGATAACGAAACCGCCGCATCCCCCGGTATGAAATACAAGCACTACGCTCCAAGGGCAAGGGTGGTTATCGTTGACGCTGACAAAGAAACCTACGAAAAATTTGTAAATTCACGCAAAAACGCATTTGCCCTTTGCTATGAGGGTGACAACGTGACAGTTCCCAAGGTAACCTTTGGCAGAGAAAATGACGATTTGTCGCAGACAAGAGAGCTATTTACCGCCCTGCGAGAGCTTGACGAAATGGGTGCAAAGAAGGTTTACGCGAGAATACCTAATACCACAGGTGTGGGAATGGCTGTATACAACCGTCTTATCAGAGCCGCTGCATTTAACGTAATTGATTTGAAAAAGCCATTCACTATCGGCTTGACAGGTCAGACAGGAGCCGGAAAGGGCTACGTCTGTAATTATCTGAAATCTATAGGCTTTAACATTATTAACTGCGACGAATGTGTTAAAGAAATTTATGAAAATAACCCTAAACTTTTTGACGAGCTTAAAGAAAATTTCGGGCAGGATATAATTGTGAACAATACTGTTGACAGGAAAAGGCTTGGAGAAATAGTTTTTTCAGATGATAAAAAGCTTGCACTTCTCAATTCAATAGTTCACCCTGCGGTTATTTCTCTTTGTGAAAGCAAGGCAAAAATTCCAAGTGTTCTTGATGCGCCACAGCTTTTTGAGGCAGGGGCGCAGGATAAATGCTACAAGGTTATTGCCGTAACTGCACCGTATGATATAAGGCTTGAAAGAATTATGAGCCGTGACGGCATATCAAAGGAGCAGGCAAAGGCAAGAATGGAGTCACAGCTTGACGAGGAATATTTCAAAAAAAATTCCGACTTCGTCATAGTAAATGACGGAACCGAAGATATAAAAAAGCAAATTGATACTATATTGGAGGAAATCATATGAGCGAAAAAACAAAAGCACAGGAGCTTAAGGAGCTACTGTTTAACAAAAAGGAAAACGGCGTTGACTTTATGAGCGAGGAAGAGCTTAAGGTCTGCGACGAATTCTGCGAGGGCTATAAAAAATTTCTCTTTGAAAACAAGACCGAAAGAGAATTTGCGGCGTCGGCTCTTGCACTTGCAGAGGAAAAAGGCTTTACGGAGTTTGACAAATTCGGCAAGGCTCTTGACGCAGGTGAAAAGGTTTATTATTTCAACAGAGGAAAATCAATTATTCTCTGCGTTAAGGGTAAAAGACCTGTCTGCGACGGTGTCAGAATCAGCGCCGCACATATTGACTCACCGAGGCTTGACCTTAAGCAATGCCCTGTTTACGAGGACGGCAATTTGGGATTTTTCAAAACCCACTATTACGGCGGTATTAAGAAATATCAATGGACCGCTATTCCTCTTTCTCTTCACGGCAGAGTATGCAAAAACGACGGCACATATGTTGACGTAAAAATCGGTGAAGATGCAGGTGACCCTAAATTCTGCATTACAGACATTCTCCCCCATTTAGGTGCGGAGCAGATGGCAAGAAAGGCAAATGAAATCGTCAAGGGCGAGGAGCTTAACGTTGTTATCGGCTCAAGGCCTTTTAAGGACGATGCAGAAAGCGAAAAAATCAAGCTTAATCTTTTAAACATTATTTATGAAAAGTACGGCATTGTTGAAAGAGATTTTCTTTCAGCGGAATTAGAGCTTGTTCCTGCATTTACAGTTGATGATATCGGCTTTGACAGAAGTCTTATCGGTGGCTACGGCCACGACGACCGTGTTTGCTCCTATCCTGCAATGCAGGCAATTTTCGATATAACAGAGGCTCCCGAATACACGGCAATTACAGTTCTTACCGATAAAGAGGAAACTGGCTCCGACGGTAACACAGGTCTTAACTCAAGCTATCTCAAATACTTTATTGAGGACCTTGCAAGGCTTGAGGGATATGAGGGCAGAGATGTGCTTTCAAATTCAAAATGTCTGTCTGCCGACGTAAATGCGGCATTTGACCCCACCTGGTCAACTCAGTTTGAAAAGAACAATGCATCATTTATCAACAACGGCGTTTGCGTTACTAAGTTCACAGGCGCAAGAGGTAAAAGCGGTACAAGTGATGCATCGGCAGAATATGTAAGCTTTGTTAAAAATCTCCTTGAGTCAAACGGTGTTTTGTGGCAGAGCGGAGAGCTTGGCAAGGTTGACGGCGGCGGAGGAGGAACTGTCGCAATGTATATCGCAAATCTGAATGTTGATGTTATTGATGTGGGTGTTCCCGTTCTTTCAATGCATTCACCGTACGAAATCGTCAGCAAAATCGACACCTATATGGCATATAAGGCATTTTTAACATTCTTCACAAAATAATAACAATTAGTATTTGTCTAACCGAATTGAGCCTCCCCTGTGTAAGGGGAGGTGAGTTGCCGTTAGGCAACTCGGAGGGGTTGTAGTATTTCTTTTATCCCCTCAGTCACTTCGTGACAGCTCCCCTTTATTTCATTAAAAGGGGAGCCTTACAAGCCCTAATTATAATGGCGTTTTTGTGTTTGTAGTGGAGGGGTTCCATCCCCTCCCGAAAAATTTAATTTTCGGGCAGGCACAGAGACCTGCCCCTACGATAATTTGTTTCATTAACAAGTGATATTGTTTAGAGGTATTTTATGAAAAAGCTTAATTTTGCAATAATAATCGTACTTGTAATAATGAGTATATTATTGGTAGCCTGTTCAAATGAAAAGGCTGATGATTATATTCCTGCAGGTTATATTTCAACCGACGGAAATACCGATTACGGTAAAGACCTGACAGAGTCTTTTTACTATGAATATGATTCAATGCCTACTCTTAACGAAGAATATACTGTTGTAAGTGACGAAAATAGGCAAAGCATTATTGACGCAATTAACATTTGCTACGGTAATTTTAACGAAACACGAAACAGCGAATTAGCAAATCAAGTCTCAAACGGCGATTATTATATTTTAACCGCATATAACAACGACGGCTCGGAAAAAGAATTTAATTCAAACGAGCAATTCGAGGACACGAATTTCAAATTATACTTTTTTGATACCGAAAATAACACATTGCATTATATTTACTGTGTATGGTAACACAAATTCGGGTTTGTCGGTGTGAATAATGTTGTTGATGCTTTGTAGGGGAGGGGTTCCATCCCCTCCCGCAAAATTTAAATTTCGGGCAGGCACAGAGACCTGCCCCTACGAATTTTTAATGCGTTATTGTATCAAACTATCGTAGGGGCTTGCATTGCAAGCCCGTTTTAAGCGGGCGACCAATGGTCGCCCCTACGGTGATTACTTGCAACAACATCTCCATAAAGTCTAATTTACAAATAAAAATTATGAAAAAAATTTTATTGATAGGCACAGGCGGAACCATTGCCTGTGTTAAGGACAACAGCATACACTTGGATTCTCCTTTTAAAATAACAGAGCACTGCAAATTTGACGACGTCATCTTTGACTGCAAATCGCCCTTTACCGTATTGTCGGAAAATATTGATTTTACTCTGTGGGAAAGGCTGATTGATTTTATAAAAGGTCAAAATCTAAAGCAGTACAGCGGTGTAATTATTCTACACGGCTCTGATACCCTTGCTTACACAGGGGCACTTTTGGCAAACATTTTTTATGACGAAAGCATATGCCTAACTGCATCTGACAAGCCTGTTGAGGATAAAAGCTCCAACGCAGAAAAGAACTTTACCGACGCTGTTGATTATATTCTAAATGGTAAAAAGGGCGTTGTCATAAGCTATGAGGGAATAAAGCCTGCAGACTGCACATCAAGTGCCGACGGAAATGATAATTTTATCGTTGCAGGAAAGCCTCAGCCGAAAATTGAAGGTCCTGTTTTTTCGCCGAAAAATATTCTTGTAATAAAGCCTTACCCGTCGATTAATTATGACAATTTCAGCTTGAATAACGTTGATGCAGTTTTGCACACAATGTATCATTCTGCAACTGCACCGAAGGAGTCTTTAGATTTCACCGAGAAATGCAAACGCAAAAATATCCCCTTTTACTTTGTCACCGAAAAAGAAGAGGCTGAATACGAAAGCGCAAAGGATTTTGAAAAGATAATTTTTAACTGCACCATTGAAAATGCTTTTGCAAGAATTTTGTTGACAAAGGAATAGTTTAGTGCTATAATCTACTAAAGTGAATATTTAAACCGATGAAGCGGAGATAAAAATAAGATACGCACTCACAGAGAGCTCTGTCGCTGGAAAGGAGCAGTAAACGGCTTATTAAATGGACCGCCGAGGGTACGGTGAAAGGCATATGCCGAGTATCCCGTAACGTGCAGACCTACGTCAACGGTCAGAGATATGATAGTATCTTGCAAAGAGTATGGGTTCCCATAAATCAAGGTGGCACCGCGGAAAGTATTTTCGTCCTTGGTAATACATTAGTATTACCGAGGACTTTTTTATTTGTTCCGTAAATTTTGCAAGGTCAGATTGGAGAAATGATTATGACTGCAAAGCCCGCAAAAGAAGAAGTATTTGAAAAATACTCAGCCTACAAAACAGTACCCTTAAGCCGTGAGCTGACCTATGGCATCACCGCTATAGAGGTACTGAAAAAGCTGAAAAAAATCAGTTCCCACTGTTATATGCTGGAGTCAGTTGAGGACACAAAGGAAACAGGACGTTACACCTTTTTAGGCTTTGACCCTAAGGCAGAGGTCAGCTGTAAGGACTACAGCGTAACAGTGATTGATGAGTACGGTGTAAAAAATGTAAAGGACAATCCAAGAGCATATATTAAAGCAATGCTTGATGAGCATAAAAGTCCACGGCTTGATTATCTGCCCACCTTTACAGGCGGACTTGTAGGCTATTTCGGCTATGACTACATTAAATACAGCGAGCCGTCATTAAACCTTAATGCCGAGGATGACGGCAGCTTTAAGGACGTTGACCTGATGCTTTTTGACAAGGTTATCGCCTTTGACAACAGGGAAAATAAAATTATCCTCATTGCAAATATGCAGACAGACGATATAGATAAAAATTATGACATTGCCGTTAAAGAGCTTGAAATTATGGAAAATGTCATTAAAAACGGTGAACCTGACGAACCCCAAAGACCTGTACTTAAATCGGAATTTAAACCGCTTTTTGACGGCGAGCAGTACGGCAAAATGGTTGAAAGGGCAAAGGAATATATCCGTGAGGGTGATATTTTCCAGGTAGTGCTTTCAAACAGGCTGGAGGCTGAAATGGAGGGCTCCCTTTTCTACACCTACGAGGTTTTGAGAAAATTAAATCCCTCCCCCTATATGTTCTATTTTTCATCAGACGATATTGAAATTGCAGGTGCGTCGCCTGAAACTCTTGTTAAATTAGACGGCAAAACCCTTTCAACCTATCCCCTTGCAGGAACAAGACCGAGAGGCAAAACACCTAATGAGGATAAGGCACTTGAGGAGGGACTTTTGAAGGACCCAAAGGAGCTTTCCGAACACAATATGCTTGTTGACCTTGGCAGAAACGACATCGGCAAAATCAGTAAATTCGGCACAGTTAAGGTTGACAAATATCATCAAATTCTCCGTTTCAGCCACGTAATGCACATAGGCTCTACGGTAAAGGGCGAAATCAGAGATGACAAAACAGCTCTTGACGCTATCGACGCAGTATTGCCCGCAGGCACACTTTCCGGTGCACCGAAAATCAGAGCAATGGAAATTATCAATGAGCTTGAAAACAACAAGCGAGGAATTTACGGCGGAGCAATCGGCTATATAGATTTGACGGGAAACCTTGACACCTGCATAGCAATACGAATTGCATTCAAGAAAAAGGGCAAGATTTACGTTCGTTCAGGTGCAGGAATAGTTGCAGACTCCGTACCTGCCAAGGAGCATCAGGAATGCATCAACAAGGCAAGGGCAGTAGTCAGAGCACTTGAAATCAGTCAGGAGGCGGAAAAATGATTTTACTTATAGATAATTACGACTCCTTTTCATACAATCTGTATCAGCTAATCGGGGAAATCAATTCCGATATAAAGGTTATCAGAAATGATGAAATGACGGTTGAGGAAATTAAAAGCCTTGCACCAAGCCACATAATTTTATCCCCCGGACCGAAAAGACCTGAGGACGCAGGCGTTTGCATTGATGTCGCAAAAAGCCTTGGCGACACATCAAAAATTTTAGGCGTATGCTTAGGTCATCAGTCAATATGCACAGCCTTCGGTGCAACGGTAGGCTACGCAAAGGAGCTTATGCATGGAAAGCAGAGCATATGTAAAATTGACAACAGCTCAAAGCTTTTCAAAGGCTTGGAAAATGAAATTGCCGTTGCAAGATATCATTCCCTTGCCGCCATAGACGTCACTATTCCCGACTGTCTGAAAATCACGGCTAAAACAGACGACGGTGAAATTATGGCAGTTGAGCACAAAACACTTCCCATTTACGGCTTACAGTTTCACCCCGAGTCAATAATGACTCCCGACGGAATAAAAATACTTAAAAATTTTTTGGAGGACTGACCTATGATAAATGAATTACTGAAAAAGGTTTCTGCTAAAGAGGACCTTACCTTTGACGAAGCAAAGCAGGCAATTGAAGAAATTATGAGCGGTGATGTTTCACCTGTACTCATATCATCATTTTTAACCGCCCTTGCAGTGAAGGGTGAAACAGAGGACGAAATCGCAGGTGCGGCAGAGGGTATGCGAAATAAGGCAATGCAATTTGATATCGGTCGCCACGCCCTTGATATTGTAGGAACAGGCGGTGACGGCTCAAACTCCTTTAACATCTCCACCACCTCCGGACTTGTTGCCGCAGCGGCAGGCGTGACTATTGCAAAGCACGGCAACCGTGCCGCATCATCAAAATGCGGTACTGCCGACTGCCTTGAGGCTCTGGGCGTTAAAATCGACTGCGAGCCTGAAATAATGAAAAAATCCCTTGAGGAAAACAACATCGTTTTCTTCTTCGCTCAAAAATATCACAGCGCAATGCGTTTTGTAGGTCCTGTCAGAAAGGAGCTGGGAATTAGAACTGTGTTCAACATTCTCGGTCCTCTCACAAATCCCGGCAAGGCTGACAGAATGCTGTTAGGCGTTTTCAGCGAGGAATACGTTGAAAAAATCGCAAAGGCACTTGTTAAGCTGAAAATCAGCGACGCAATGGTTGTTTACGGCACAGACGGTCTTGACGAAATCAGCGCCTGTGGAGAAACTAAGGTTGCTGAAATCAGAGGCGAAAGCATAACCTACTACACAATAAAGCCTGAGGACTTCGGCTATGAGCGAGCTACAAAGGCAGACCTTTTGGGAGGTACACCTGAGGAAAACGCAAAAATCACCGAAGCCATTTTAAAGGGCGGCGGAACTCAGGCGCAGAAAAACGCAGTTGCTCTTAACGCAGGCGCCTGCATTTACGTTGCCAAGGACGGCATAAATCTTAAAGAAGCCGTAAAAGAGGCTGAAAAGGTAATGGCGTCCGGTAAAGGATATGAAACCTTACAAGGCTTTATCAAAACTACAAATCAGCAGTAAACGGAGAAAATTATGCCCGATATTCTTAACACAATAGCAGAAAGCACAAGAGAAAGATATAAAAAAATAATTGCCCAAAGGCCTCTTGATGAAATAAAGGCACAGGCACTTTCAATGCCAAAGGGCGACTTTGAATTCGAAAAGGCACTTAAGGGTGATACCCTTTCCTTTATCTGCGAAATTAAAAAGGCGTCGCCCTCCAAGGGAATTATTGCAGAGGATTTTCCATACCTTGAAATTGCCAAGGAATATGAAATGGCAGGAGCAAGCTGTATCAGCTGTCTTACGGAGCCGAAATGGTTTTTAGGCAGTGATGAATATTTAAAAGAGGTTTGCGAAAATGTATCAATCCCTGTTTTAAGAAAGGATTTCACCGTAAACGAATATCAAATTTACGAGGCGAAAATATTAGGTGCTAAAGCAATTCTTTTAATCTGTGCAATCCTTGATACAGATACAATAAAAGGATATATCAAAATTGCCGATAGCCTCGGAATATCTGCTCTTGTAGAGGCTCATAACGAGGAAGAGGTTAAATCCGCTTTATCGACAGGAGCAAGAATAATCGGCGTAAATAACAGAAATCTGAGGGATTTTTCAGTTGATGTAAATAATTCTGCCAAGTATAGAAAAATGATACCCGAAAATGTTATTTTCGTTTCCGAAAGCGGAATAAAAACCCACGAGGACGTACAGATGCTTATTGAAAACGGAACAAACGCAGTTTTAATCGGCGAAACGCTGATGAGGTCAAATGACAAAAAGCAGAAATTAAAGGAGCTTTTATATGGCAAAAATTAAAATCTGCGGACTCAGACGTGACGAAGACATAGCATACGTCAATGAGCTAAAGCCCGATTATATCGGCTTTATTCTGACGGCAGGCTTTCGCAGGAGCATTGATTTTGATACTGCAAGACATTTGAAATCCCTGCTTTCCCCCGACATAAAGGCTGTGGGCGTTTTCGTAAATGACAAAATAGAGTGCATAAATAAATTTTTAGACGAAAAAATTATAGACGCTGTTCAACTGCACGGAAATGAAGGTCCCGATTTTTGCAATCAGATAAAAAGCACGGTAATAAAATATTTCAAGCCTGACGATTTTGACAAAATAGGCGATTATGATGTTGACTATTATCTATTCGATTCGGGAACAGGAACAGGCAGTACCTTTGACTGGAGCAAAATACCGAAAACAGATAAGCCCTTTTTCCTTGCAGGCGGTTTAAACAGGGACAACATACCGCTTGCTATAAAAAGCATAAACCCCTACTGCATTGATTTATCCTCCTCTGTTGAAACAGACGGAATTAAGGATTATTATAAAATAAAAGAAATTATGGAGTGTACCGAAAAATGAGTAAAGGAAGATACGGAATACACGGAGGACAGTATATCCCCGAAACGCTGATGAACGAAATCATCAACCTTGAAAACGCATATGAAAAATATAAAAACGACCCCGAATTTAACGAGGAGCTTGACAGACTTTTCAAGGAATACGCAGGCAGACCGTCACTTCTCTACTACGCAGAGAAAATGACCAAGGATTTAGGCGGAGCAAAAATCTATTTCAAGCGTGAGGATTTAAACCACACAGGCAGTCACAAGATTAACAATGTGCTCGGTCAATGTCTGCTGGCAAAGAAAATGGGAAAAACAAGAGTTATTGCCGAAACAGGTGCAGGACAGCACGGAGTTGCAACTGCTACTGCGGCGGCGCTTATGGGAATGGAATGTGAAATCTTTATGGGTAAGGAGGACACAGACCGTCAGGCTCTGAACGTTTACAGAATGGAGCTTTTAGGTGCAAAGGTTCACCCTGTTACAACAGGAACAATGACATTAAAGGATGCCGTAAATGAGGCAATGAGAGAATGGGTTTCACGAGTAGACGATACCCTTTATGTTTTAGGCTCCGTTATGGGACCTCACCCATATCCTATGATTGTACGTGACTTTCAGTCTGTAATATCAAAGGAGGCAAGACAGCAGATACTTGAAAAGGAGGGCAAGCTCCCTACTGCCGTAATGGCTTGTGTAGGTGGCGGCTCAAACGCTATGGGTATGTTCTATAATTTCATAAACGATAAGGACGTTAGACTTATCGGCTGTGAGGCGGCAGGCAGAGGTATTCATACCGGTGAAACTGCCGCAACCATTGCAACAGGTACTCTTGGTGTTTTCCACGGAATGAAATCCTATTTTTGCCAAAATGAATACGGTCAGATTGCTCCTGTTTACTCAATCAGTGCGGGACTTGACTATCCCGGCATAGGTCCCGAGCACGCATATCTCCACGATATCGGCAGAGCCGAATATGTGCCCGTAACCGACGAGGAGGCTGTAAACGCCTTTGAATATATAGCAAAAACAGAGGGCATCATCTGTGCTATCGAGTCGGCACACGCAGTTGCACATTTGATGAAAATTGCTCCCGAAATGAGCAGGGACGATATAATTATCTGCAATCTTTCGGGACGTGGCGACAAAGACGTTGCCGCAATAGCAAGATACAGGGGGGTTGATTTACATGAATAAAATATCAAAGGCATTTGAAAAGGGAAAAGCATTTATCGGCTTTGTTACAGCAGGCGACCCCGATTTAGAAACCAGCGAAAAAATTATGCTGAAAATGGCAGAGGCAGGCTGTGACTTAATTGAAATCGGTATTCCCTTTTCAGACCCTATTGCAGAGGGACCTGTTATTCAGGAGGCTAACCTCCGTTCGCTTTCACAGGGCACAACTACCGACAAGGTTTTCGAGCTTACCGAAAGAGTATCAAAGCAGGTTGATATTCCACTTGTGTATATGACATATTTAAACGTGCTTTTCAAATACGGCTATGACGAATTTCTTGAAAAAGCAGTTAAGGCAGGAATAAGCGGTGTAATTATTCCCGACCTGCCATACGAGGAAAAAGACGAGCTTCAGAGTGTGGCGGAAAAATATAACATTGACGTTATTTCCCTTATAGCTCCCACAAGTGAAAACAGAATAAAAACCATTGCCTCAGACGCAAGAGGCTTTGTTTACACGGTTTCCTCCTTAGGCGTAACAGGTACAAGAAGTGAAATCACCACCGACCTTGACACAATTACAAGGCATATTAAGGATGTAACAGATGTTCCCGTGGCAATCGGCTTCGGCATCAACACACCTGAGCAGGCAAAGAAATATGCCGATATTGCAGACGGTGTAATCGTCGGCTCGGCAATAGTTAAAATCATCGCCAAGCACGGCAAAAACGCACCTGACGAGGTTTACAAATACGTCAAAGAAATGAAAAACTCAATAAGATAAAAAAATACTGTATCACCGTGTTTACGTGATGATACAGTATTTTTTTATTCACAGTAATATGAAATTATCTGCTTTGAAGTCTTATTGATATTATCAAGTGCTTCTTGGCTAAAGCACAAATAATACAAGTCTTCAATATCCGAATAAACCTTATCAGTGCTTATATCGGCATAATTCTCCTGAGTATCGTTTATTACAAATGCGGTAGGACATATTCCCATCAATCCGAGAGAGTATTCATTACTCTGTAAGGTCCTTTGATAATCCTTGTAATAATCCCTTTTTTCTGCAAAGATAAGATATTCCTTGCCTATCTTCAAAGGCATACTGAAATCCGGAGAATTAAAGGCTAATTCTGTTTCTGTATATTTATCAAAGCCTAACCATTGATAAAGGACAATACTATTACCCTTTTCATCGATATCACCCTTTACCGTATCAATTACATTAACGGTAAATTTCATACAATGGTAGCAAGGCTGTGCATCAATACATTTAACCCTGAACGCATAGCTGTAACGGTCGAGCTCATATTTTGCCGAGTCAAAATCCATTTCGGCATACTGATAATCCGAAGCATCGGCAAGCTCTTCATCAATAAATATAACTGCATTTGAAACGCTATCCTTATCCTGTGTCAATTTGAGAAATGAGCCTCTTGTAAATACGCCTAAGGTAACACCCACCGCTATTGCCAAACAGCATAAAGCAATACCTATGATTTGTATATGTGATAATTTAATCTTCAATTCTACCGTCCCTCATTTCTATAATTTCATTACAAATACTGTTTACGGTAACTTTATCGTGGCTTGCGATAATAAAGGTTGTGCCGTAATTTTTATTTGTGTCTTTTATAATTTCCGTAAGCAGAATAACAGACGCTTCATCAAGTGCATTAGTGGGCTCATCTAAAATAATCAAATCCGGCTTATTCATAAAGGCTTGAATAAGGCTGACCTTTTGGCACATTCCAAGTGAATATTTTTTAATCGTTCTCCTGTCATTAGGCTCAAGGCTGAATTTTTCTATCCACCCTCTGATTTCATCATCAGATATTTTATTTGCGGAAATATCATTAAGCATCTTCAAATTTTCAAAGGCGCTCATATATTCAAGCATTGTTATATTCTCAATTACAATTCCAAGACTTTTCGGATATTTACCGTTTCCGACCTTTACTCCGTCAACCGTAATTTCTCCCTCTGTGGCGGTGATAAGTCCGCTTACTGCTCTGATAAGCATTGTTTTTCCGCTTCCGTTTTTACCCACGAGCCCGTAGATTTTTCCTTTTTCAAGCTTTAGATTTATCTGCTTTAAAACGCAGTTACCCTGAAGCACTTTAGTATAATTGTGTATTTCTATATAAGACATATTTACTCTCCTTTACAAAACATCCTTTTTTCTTAACACAAAATATCCTAAGCCTATTAATCCTGTGTCAAGAATAAAGAGCAGAGCATAATAAACCCAAATGGGATAAGTAAAAATCTGTTTGTTTAAATTCATTTCACCTACAAAATAAAGCGAAACTATATTAAACTGTTTAAGCTCATTTGGAAGAATGAATATAAGTACGGTTAATACTATGAAAGCAGTTAGAGTTATTGAAACACTGATTTTTTCATTAATCGATGACAATAGTATTGATAAAGCAACAAATGTAAAAAGAATAAAAACAGAATTAACAACCGACTGTACGAAAAGAATAAAAAATCCCGTGCCTTGAGTTAAAAAATTACTTTTGATTATTGCACAAGCAAGTATTCCTGCACAGTAAAAAAGCTCATACAAAAAGCAGGCTAATGCTATATTAATAGCTTCGTTTAAATAAAATTTACCGAAGGAATTATAACGCGTTGCTATGTAACAGCATTTTTTATTGTAATTTTTAGTGAATTTACCGCACACAACAGGCAGTATTATTAATAAATCCAGCACGCTCATCATTACCTGAACATCAAAAAGGTTATTACTTAAATCCAAATATAAGCCTTCTCTTGCGTAAAAATACAAATCGTCTATATAAAATGCTTCGGGATTATTCAGTCTGATTAATGCAATATACACACCGATAAAAAACTGAAAAAACAAAATCATATAATCAAGTAAATTTTTAAAATAGTATATTTTTATATGCAATTTTTAAGTCTCCTTAATGCAAAAGGTATCGGTATAACAGAAAGCAAAATATATATCCCCATGGTTAAAGCCATATATCCGTATGTCATATTACCGACCGAAAAGCCAAAAATATAATCATCAAGCTTCATAGGTATACAATAGCCCTCAAACAGAATACTCAGTAAGTTTATTGCTATGAACATAAAGGACCAAACGAAAATTTTATTTCTCACAAAAAAGGAAGCCTGATACCCTATTACCGCAATTATTCCTGCTGCAATGCTTGATATTATTATGTAAGTAAAAAAGTACAGATAAGGCGAAAAAATATAGAGCCTTTTAAACAGAAAATAAGATTCACTGATTACATATGTATAAGTATCAGCCTGCCATAAATCCCAGGTATATTCATAGGTTGACTCTATGGGAAAGGCTATAAGACACATTAAATAATTAATTATTTGCGGAAGAAAAACAACAAATACACCGCATATAAATACTGCAATAAGCTTTGAAAAATAATAATTTTTAACTCCTACTCTTGTAATGCATATCGAAATATAATTTCTTTCATAATCAGACACATAACTGTCGGCAAAGGCACAGCAGGAAACAAAGGGCAGTATCATTGAAAAAATAATGACAAACCATTCATTGCTGTGAGCATTACCGAAAAACTGAGCATATGCGGCTGGCACGCTGATGATATCATCACCGTAAACGCTTATACAGCTTATGACAAAGCATATAACTGCAAATACTGTTGTGAAAACACACATAGCAATAAAGCCCGTTGAAGAAAAAGCATTTATCAATTGAAACCTTATTTCTCTTTTCATAAAATCACCCGATAAATTTATTGACTGTATTTTATGATATCTGTATGTACTTTCTGTGTCACAACAAAAAACCGTGTTCCAAAACAGGAACACGGCCTTTTAATACTTTTTTAAATGTGAAGAATTGTCGTTGCAAGTCCGAAATAGATAAGCAGTGAAATTGCATCCGTAATAGTAGTAATCAGCGGAGAAGCCATAACGGCAGGGTCAAACTTCATTTTCTTTGCAATGATAGGAAGCACACAGCCCACAGCCTTTGCAAAAACGGTTTCTACAACAAGAGTAAGGCTGATAACAAGGTCAACCATAATTGTTATGCCTTCTTGTCCGAGTAGCAGCTTATCTATAAGCAAAACCTTTACAAAGCTTACCGCCGCAAGAGAAATTCCACATACAAAGCCTACTCTGATTTCCTTCCAAACGATTTTTAAAATATCCTTAAAATCCACCTCGTTCAAGGACAATGCACGGATAATAGTTGAGCTTGCCTGACCGCCGGAATTACCGCCTGTACCCATAAGCATAGGGATAAACGATGTTAAAATAATCAAAGCCGACAGCTTATCCTCAAAGGCATTTATAATCATACCCGTAAAGGTGGCGCTAATCATAAGGAACATCAGCCAGGGTATTCTTGATTTCCAGGTTTCAAAAACGCCGATTTTAAGATAGGGCTTTTCGGTGTTTCTGACAATAGCATTCATCTTGTGGATATCCTCGGTGTTCTCTTCCTCAAGAACGTCGATAGCATCGTCTACCGTGATGATACCCACAAGCCTTTGCTCCATATCAACAACAGGAAGTGCAAGAAAATCGTATTTGCCGAAAAGTCTTGCCGCCTCCTCTTTATCGTCATGGGTATTAACGTAAATTACGTTAGTTTCCATAAAATCCTGAATTATGTCGTCATAATCGTGAAGGAGAAGCTCTTTAACAGTAGTAACACCGATTAGGTGTCGTGAGCTATCCGTAACATAGCAGGTGTAAATCGTCTCCTTGTCAACACCTGTACGTCTGATTCTCTTAAAGGCATCCTCAACCTTTGAATTTTCCTTAAGGTCAACAAACTCAGGCGTCATAATGGAGCCTGCGCTGTCCTCAGGATATTTCAACAGGGTGTTAATGGAGGCTCTTGTCTGTGAGTCCGTATTTTTAAGGATACGCTTAACAATTGTTGCAGGCATTTCCTCAATGATATCAACGGTATCATCAAGGTAAAGCTCGTCAATAACCTCACGAAGCTCCGTATCGGAAAAGGCTCTAATCATAGCCTCCTGGGTTTCGGTATCAAGCTCAACAAAGGTATCCGCCGCCTCCTCCTTGGGAAGCAGTCGGAAAAACAGAATTCTCTGCTCCTCGCTGAACTCCTCAAAAATCAAGGCAACGTCTGTGGGATTGATTTCTTCAAATTCCTTCTTTATCTCTATATACTTTTTTTCTCGGTAAAGGGATAAGATTTCCTGTGCTATTTCTTCGATGGTTTTTTCTTCAATATTCAAAATACCTATCTCCTTTCTTTGAATTATAGAATTATATAGAATAAACTATTCTTTATAAAACGGCTTTTCGTTTTTATCATAAGGATTTGCGGCTGCTCTGATAATTATTCTGCGAAGGATTATTATAACAAGCAGTCCTGCTGCTGCACAGACTGCAACAACTAAAAATTCCGGTCTGTCATACACCTTTGTTTCCTCAACAAAGGTAGTATATCCCTCCTGTGACATTTCATTTTTAACCTGCTCGGTGGTTTTGTCAACTCGCTCGATTTTAAGGAAATATTCCCTTTGAGTGCCGTCGGAGGCAATGCATTTCAAGGTAAGCTCCGGAGTCTGCTCCTCTGTTAAGGTAAGCTGAAGCGGAGGGCAGGTGGCGTTTGTGTCACTTGTTACAGGTGTAATTGTCAGCTCCGTCAAGTCCTTTGGAATGTAAAGAGTATATTTTATATCCTCTTTATTTACGGCAGGTGATATTTCACCGCAGTTGCAGTATATATCCTTTAGATAATTGTCGGAGCTTATGGGCATCGAAAGAGGATTTGAATAGGTAAAGGTATAAATCATACTGCCGGTTTCAAAATTAAGGGTGGCAACTATTCCCGTCTGCGTTCCTGCCTCGTCATAGGAATAGGTAACAAGCAGCTCACCGTCGCCGTCAATCTCATAATCTTTAAGCTGAGGCGTCTTACTGTTATCCGAAAGGGTTACGGTATAGCTTGTAACCTCAGGGGAAAAGGCGCCGTCAACCTCAGCATTTTCAAAGCTTATTGATTTAAGAGTGGGAGCCGACTCTGCCGAAAATACAGGCATAGCGGTCAGCAGACTGCTGAGTATAATCAGCATTGCAAATAAAAGAGGTACACTTTTTTTCATAATTATCCACAGCCTTATCTCAAAATTTACGGTTCATTTTCTACAGAAATAATATAATTTGAGGTGTCCTTACCGGAAAGATAATTTTTTACTGCTTCTTCACGGTTTGTGGTTATATAGTAAACTGCATTTGTCCCTGCATTTCTTTGAATTTTCTGTGATAGCTCTTTCTCAAATTCCTCGTCGCTTTGGTCAGTCTGAACCTCATAATTTTCTTCTGCACCTTCGTCGGAAACAGCCTCTTGGTTATTACTAACCGGAGCAGAAACAGCATCAATATCAACCGCCATAAGAAGCTTTATTTCATCGCCGAAATCGGCGTAAAGCTGCTTTGTAAGATTTGCAAAGCCGTCCTTGTAATTTGAGCTGACATCCCTGGGAAGCTCCGTATTGTCAAGTACAAACACGGTTATCCCCATACCCTTTGCCTCTTCAATAATACCCTTAATGTAGTTATAGGTTGTTTGACTGTCAGGGTTTAAATAGGTATTTCCCTCCGAGTCCTTATAAAGACTTGCACCGCTTGTAACCGCAGCAGTCAAATCTGCAACAGGTGCGATATTATCCTTATAACAGGATATTCGGGCAATAGGAAGCAAATCGCTTTCAAGAAGCTTTGCCACCGAGCCCTCCAGGTCTGTTGATGCAGAGGATATGGCTCCGTAGGCGTCAATGGTTGCCAGCTTGCTTTCATAGCCTATGGTGCCGTCGTTTCTTTTCAAATCAAATGTAACAGAGGAATAGCCTTGATTTTGAGTATCGGCAATTACTGCGTCAAGCATTACACCGCCGTCAAGGGATAATGACGGAACAACCCTGCTCTTTATGTTTAGAGAAAGATTACCAATATTTGACTCCGCCTGAGAATTATTTTGATTTTCAGGCATTGCATTTCTTTCCATATACAAATCCATAATTGTATACCCTACACTGACTACGCAGAAGCAAAGCAAAACTGCAATCAGGTTTTTGAAAAGCTTACCTGTCTTTTCAGCGGTAATCTTCTTTTTCTTTTTTTTCGGTCTTTTACTGTCAAATTTATCGGAGCCTGTACCTGCGTCAATATACTTGTCGGCGAAATCGATTTTTCTTCCCTTAACAGGCTCTGTCCATTTAGTGTTTCGCTTTTTATTATTGTAAAAGCGTTTTTTTCTCATATAATCACTGCTTTATTCTTTTGCGTTTTCTTTAAGTGTACGGATTGCCTCGGCAGGATTTTCACTGTTAAACACGGCTGAGCCTGCAACAAAAACATTTGCACCGGCACGTCCTGCAATTTTTACCGTGTCATAGTTTATACCGCCGTCAACCTCGATATCAATATCAGGGCATTTTTCACGAAGGGCTCTGATTTTCGGCATAGTGCTTTCCATAAAGCTCTGTCCGCCAAAGCCCGGCTCAACGGTCATAACAAGCACCATTGAAAGCCTGTCAAGATAAGGATAAACCGCCTCAATGGGAGTTGCAGGCTTAACAGCCAGAGCCGCCTTACAGCCTCCTTCGATTATCTTGTCAATGGTCTTATTAATATCGGACTCACATTCAACGTGAAAGCATACAATATCTGCTCCTGCCTTAATAAAATCGTCTGCGTAAAAATACGGGTCGGAAATCATCAAATGCACATCAAATGGAACATTGCAAACCTTTTTCATAGCATTAATTACAGGAGCACCGATTGAAATATTCGGTACAAAATGACCGTCCATTACGTCAAGGTGAATTAATTCTGCACCACCGTCGGAGCACTTTTTAAGCTCCCTTTCCAAATTTGCATAATCAGACGCCAGCATTGACGGTGAAATCTTGATATCCATATTTTTACCTCCTGTATTTTTGTGCAATCCACAGTTAAGTACATTATACTTTAATTTATAATTAAAATCAACAGTCGTTTCTGTTCTTTAGCTATTTTACTGCCGATATACCGTAGGGGTAGGTCTCTGTGCCTGACAGAAAATTTAATTTTGGGAGGGGATGGAACCCCTCCCCTATAAAAACAAACAACACGGTTAAAGCGGGCGACCAATGGTCGCCCCTACAGATGCTTGATACAATACATATTGAAAATTTGTGGGATGTCGAGGACGCCATCCCCTACGATAATTTTACGAATAATCCTCATTGACAAAATATTTATACTTGTTTTTATTTTACTTATGTAGTATTATATATCAGATAATTTTAGGAGGCGGTTAGATGATTCAGGCAAATAACGTAACAGTGCAGTTTGGCGGACGTGTTCTTTTTGAAAGAGTAAACGTAACCTTTTCCACAGGAAACTGCTACGGTATCATAGGTGCAAACGGTGCAGGTAAATCTACATTTTTAAAGGTCCT
Source organism: Eubacterium sp. (assembly GCA_051894075.1). Lineage (GTDB taxonomy): Bacteria > Bacillota > Clostridia > Oscillospirales > Acutalibacteraceae > Eubacterium_R. The sequence continues at coordinate 1,529 of JBJFHZ010000109.1, read as the reverse complement.
TTCAGGAGAGCTTGACCCTCAGAAGGGTGAGGTTTTCATCACCCCGGGTGAAAGACTTTCCGTATTAAAGCAGGACCACTTTGCATATGACGAATACGAGGTAATCAGAACAGTCCTTATGGGTAACCCGAGGCTTATCGAGGTTATGGAGGAAAAGGACGCTCTCTATATGAAGGAGGATTTTTCTGAGGAGGACGGTATCAAGGCAGGCGAGCTTGAGGCAGAATTTGCCGATATGGACGGCTGGAACGCCGAATCGGACGCCGCCTTTATGCTTAACAAATTAGGTGTTTCAGACGAATATCACTATATGCAAATGGCAGAGCTCCCCTCTGATTTAAAGGTAAAGGTACTGCTTGCACAGGCTCTTTTCGGCAATCCCGACATTCTTCTTCTTGACGAGCCTACTAACCACCTTGACCTTTCCGCTATCCGCTGGCTTGAAAACTTCCTTATGGACTTTGAAAACACAGTTATCGTTGTATCCCATGACAGACATTTTCTTAACAAGGTCTGCACTCATATATGCGACGTTGATTTCGGTAAAATTCAGCTTTACACAGGTAACTACGATTTCTGGTATGAATATACTCAAATGCGTCAGAGACAGGCAAGAGACCAAAACAAGAAAAATGAGCAGAAGATTAAGGAATTGCAGGAGTTTATCCAGCGTTTCTCTGCTAATGCCGCTAAATCAAAGCAGGCTACAAGCCGAAAAAAACAGCTTGACGCTCTCGAAATGATTGATATGCCTGTTTCAAGCAGACGTTTCCCCTATGTTGACTTTAAGCCTGACAGAGAATGCGGAAACGATTTGCTCCGTGTTGACCATTTGACAAAGACAATCGGCGACAGAAAGGTGCTTGACGATATATCCTTCGTTATCCACCCCAGAGAAAAGGTTGCCTTTGTAGGCTCCGACGTTGTGGCAAAGACAACGCTTTTCAAAATCATTATGGGCGAGCTTGAGCCTGACGAGGGCTCATACAAATGGGGCGTAACCACCACACAGAGCTATTTCCCCAGCGACAACAGCGCATATTTTGACGGCGTTGATTTAACGCTTGTGGACTGGCTCAGGCAGTACACAAGCTACACCCTTGAGGCTGATATCAGAGGCTGGCTGGGAAGAATGCTTTTCTCCGGCGAGGAGGCTCTGAAAAAAGCAAATGTGCTTTCCGGTGGTGAAAGAGTACGCTGTATGCTCTGCAAAATGATGCTTTCGGGCGCAAACGTGCTTATCCTTGACGAGCCTACTAACCATCTCGACTTGGAATCAATCACAGCCCTTAACAACGGACTTATCAGATATCCCGAAACTATACTTTTCACCTCTCACGACCACCAGTTCGTGCAGACCGTTGCTGACAGAATTATTGAAATTTCAGGGGATAAAATCCTTGACCGTATGGGCACCTATGATGATTTCCTTGAGGATTTCAGCGAGGACCAGCTTAAGAAATATTGATAAATCAGTATTTGTAGGTATAAAATCATCAAACCTATTTGGCTCCCTTGTGTAAAGGGAG
>JBJFHZ010000108.1:0-6117 GCA_051894075.1 Eubacterium sp. | reverse complement strand
CTTTACACAAGGGAGCCATAAATTTGCTACAAATACATCCCGACAAACCCTAATTATTTTTATAAAAAAACAACCGCAGGATTTTTGTCCCTGCGGTTAAATTTGTGCTTTATTTTCTTTTTTTGACTCTGAGGGTGCGAAGCGAGTTTGCAATAGCAATAAGGCAAACACCAACGTCACCGAAAACGGCAAGCCACATTGCATTTTCGTTAAATATACCTATAGTACAGCCGATAATAATAAGTATCTTCACTGCAAGGGAGAATACTATATTTTCCTTAACGATACGAAGGGTTTTCTTTGCAATCCTTCTGCCTATAGGAATTTTGGAAAGAGAGTCGCCCATAATTACCATATCCGACGCCTCAACTGCCACATCAGAGCCGACACCGCCCATAGCGATACCTAAATCAGCCTGAGCAAGAACAGGGGCGTCATTTATTCCGTCGCCTGTGTAAAGCACATTTCTTCCCTGCTCCTGAAGCTCCTTAACCCTGCTGACCTTTTCGTCAGGCAAAAGCTTTGAATAAACAGTATCAATACCTGCTTTTTTTGCAATATCTTCGGCAATTTCTTTTTTGTCACCTGTAAGCATAACAGTCTGAGTAATACCGTCATTTTTAAGCTGAGCAATAGCCTCCTTGCTATCCTGCTTAATTATATCCGCAAATACGATATCGCCCAAAAATTCCTTTTCACTGCAGCAGTAAACGGCAGTACCGATAAGCTCTGTTTCCTTAAAATCAATGCCCACATCAGCCATCAGCTTTTCATTTCCCACATAATATTTAACGCCGTCAACTACTGCCGATACACCCTTTCCTGCATAATTTTTTGCGTCCTTAACGTCATAGCCGTCGGCATAGTGACCGAAGGCAAGGCTGATTGACTTTGCAAGAGGGTGGGTTGAAAGTCTTTCGCAGGCGGCAATAATTCCCAAAAGCTCTCTATGGTTGCTTTTATCCGTGCAATGACAATGGTAGCATTCACAGCTTACATATTCAAACTTACCGCTGGTTATGGTTCCCGTTTTATCAAAAACTCCTGTATCCGCCTTTGCAAGAGCCTCAAGATAATTTCCGCCCTTAACAAGTATGCCCTCCTTTGAGCAGGCACCGATTCCGCCGAAAAAGCTAAGAGGAATTGAAATTACAAGAGCGCAGGGACAGGAAACTACAAGCACAGAAAGTCCTCTGTAAATCCATTCCTGCCAGCTGCCGTCAAAGAAAATAGGCGGAACAAGAATTACAAGCAATGCCACAAGGCAAACGATGGGAGTATAAATTCTTGCAAATCTTCTGATAAACTGCTCTGCGTGGCTCTTTTTATCCTCTGCATCCTCAAGCATATCAAGAATTTTTGCGACTGCCGAGTCCTTATATTCCTTTGTTGCCTCAACGGTAACTGCTCCGTCAAGGACAACTGAGCCTGCCAAAACCGAATCACCTGCAACCTTTGAAACAGGAATTGACTCGCCTGTCAGGGCTTTCATATCAATTTCGGCACAGCCCTCAACAATCTTTCCGTCAATATCAAGCTTTTCGCCGGGCTTAATTATCATCAGGTCGCCGATTTTTACGTCCTGCGGGGATATTACCGCTTCATTTCCGTTACGGACAACAGTAACCGCCTCGGGCTTCAGCTCAAGCATATCCTTAATTGATTTTCTGCTTTTCTGAACTGCAAGGCTCTGTAAAAATTCGCCGATTGTAAACAGGAACATTACGGCACAGCCCTCTGTATATTCACCTACGGCAAAGGCACCTATTGATGCTATGCTCATAAGGAAATTCTCGTTGAATACATCACCGTGAATTATTCCCTCTATTGCTTCCTTTACAATATCAAAGCCTACAATAAGGTAAGATATTCCGAAGCAAAGAAGATATACAAAGCTCGGTATATCGGCTACTCCTCTTTCGGTAAGCTCGCTGAGTATGTACCCTGCGACAAGAAGTGCACCGCCTAATCCTACCTTAAAGCCAAATTCCTTTTTGTTAAGCTCCTCGTGGGCATGGTCGTGACCGCAGCCACAGCCGTCATCGTGATTATGCTCGTGCTGGTGTTCACATTCACAGCAAGTACATTCCTGTGAGTGATTATGATTGTGCTTTTCTTCCATTGCTATTCCTCCACATGCTCTGTTGCACAGTTGATTATTGTTTTTACGTGATCGTCTGCAAGAGAGTAAATCATACTCTTGCCCTGACGTCTGTATTTGATTAAATGATTTTGCTTCAGTATCCTAAGCTGGTGGGATATTGCAGTCTGGGACATTTCGAGCCTTTGAGCAATATCTCCCACACACAGCTCTCCCTCAAAAAGCGCCACAAGAATACGTATCCTTGTGGAGTCGGAAAATACCTTGAACAAATCAGCCAAATCATAGACGATTTCCTCGTCAAGCATTTCTGTTTCCATATTTATGTACCTCATATGAATAATTGTTCATATGAGCATTATATTCTAATCAGTGAAAATTGTCAACTGTTTTTTTTCATCAATTGTTGCAAGCATAATTTTTTCAATTTTTTCACCCTTAGCCTTAACCTGCTTTTCAAGCTCCTTTTTTGTCATACCAAGCCTTTTAAGGTCGTTTTCCATAACCTCTCCGTCAATTATTACGTTAGTGGGAAGTCCCTCTCTTTCGGGGGCAAAATTAAAGTCCGACGGATTAAGCTCTCTTTTAAGCGGAACGGGAAGAAAGCTGATTTTACCCGTTGTTTCCATAATGGCATAATCAATATCCGACAAATTGAAATAGCCGTTACCTCTTGCACTTGTAAGCAAATCGTTCATCTCAACCTTTGCCTTGTCCATATTTTTGCGTAAAATTTTACCCTTTTCCATAAGAATAATAGGCTGACCTGAAATAAATTTTCTTGCCTTAATGCTTTTCTGCGTAAGAATTGAAAGGAAAAGCCCCAAAAGTCCGTAAACCGCCATAGCCGTTATACCCTTCCACCATTCAAGGTCTATATTTGTTGACATTTCGGCGGCAATTGAGCCTATAGTTATTCCTATTATATAATCAAAAAAGCTCATTTCACTTATCTGCCTGTAGCCCACCATTTTTGTTATTAGGAAAAGAAAAAGCATTGATACTGTTGAAAGTATAACTATATAAAGAAATTCCATAATAATCACCGTAATTATTCTGTGCAGTTTTACGTTACATATTTACACACAGTTAAAATTTTTGTGTGGCAAAAACGTAATATATGTGTTATAATAAATTACTTTTAAAATAAGCGGTGATTTTTTGGGAAAGGTCGGAATGAAGGCGTCGCTTTTCGGCGTGATAATAAATTTTCTGCTGTTTCTGCTTAAGCTTTATGTGGGAATCAGCACAAATTCCCTTTCCGTATACTGCGATTCCATCAATAATCTGGGTGATACCTTTTCCTGTGCAATAGGGATTTTAGGCTTTTATCTTGTAATAAAGCTTGACGAAAAAAGAGGCAGAAGAACCCAGTCCCTTGCGTCCTTTGTAATAGGTGCAGTTGTAACGGTTACGGGAGCATATTTTGCTTATTCGGGACTTGAAAGATTAATGTATCCCACCCATATTTCCTATTTGGTAAATTATGCGGTGTTAATCCTACTGACTGTTTTTGTTAAGCTTGCAATGGGCATTTTTTATTTGCACACCGATAAAAGGGCTCCGTCTCCGGTAATAAAAGCCCTTGCCCTTGACAGCTTTATGGATACGTTTGTAACCCTTGCGGCGTTTTTAGGCTTTACTTTAGCGGAAAAAATCAACTTTGCAATTGACGGAATTGTGTCGGTGGTTATGGGAATTACCGTTGCCGCCACAGCACTGAAAACGGTTGTGTCGGAGGCAAAATATTTAATCAACAATTAACAGGAATCACTTTGAGAGGGGTAAAAATATGGGCGAAAAGGTAAAGGTAAAAAAAACAGGAAAGCAAAGACTTAAGACCTTCGGTAAGGTGCTTTTAATTATTCTTATAATAATTGCACTGCTTGCGGGAATTCTTGCTTCCGTAAGTGCGGTAGGACTGAAATCAAATAAAAGCTTTATATCCTCAATTAAGGCGGTTGAATACGACAATCAGCTTAAGCCCTTTATTGACGACGACGGATATTATACCTTTGTAACGGATGAGGATTTCTCTGTTATGCATTTGACTGACATACATATCGGCGGCGGCTTTTTGAGTATCAAAAAGGACAATATGGCGCTTAATTCAGTTGCGGCAATGATTACTGCCGAAAAGCCCGATTTGGTTATTGTAACAGGTGACATAACATACCCCGTTCCGTTTCAGGCAGGTACGTTTAATAACAAGCTGAGTGCAAGGCTTTTTGCCGACTTAATGGAGCAGCTGGGGGTTTACTGGTGCCTTGCCTTCGGTAATCACGATACAGAGGCTTATTCCTATTATACAAGAGAGCAGATTTCAGAGGTTTATGCTGATGAAAAATATGAGCATTGTCTTTATCAGGCAGGTCCCGAGGAGGTTGACGGAAGCGGTAACTACATCGTAAAGGTTGAAAATACCAAGGGAGAAATCACTCAGGGACTTGTTATGCTGGACTCCCATTCATATGTTGACGGCGACTGGTTCGGCGCACTTTGGAAATATGACACAATCCACGAAAATCAGGTTCAGTGGTACGAGCAGGAGCTTAAAAAGCTTCAGCAGGAAAATGTCGGTGTTATGCCAAAATCCCTTGCATTTTTCCACATTGCTCTGCCTGAATACAGAAATGCCTGGTACGAGTACAGAGATAACGGCTACAAGGATACAGACAATGTTAAGTACGTTTACGGCAAGGCCGGAGAAAAGGGCGATATAGTTTATTCAAGTAACAACTATAATTTCGGCTTTTTTAACAAAATGCTTGAGCTTGGCTCAACACAGGGTACATTTTGCGGACATGACCATTTGAACAACTTTGCCATAGATTACAAGGGCGTTCAGCTTACCTACGGCTATTCCGTTGACTACCTTGCATACACGGGAATTATGAAATACGGTCTGCAAAGAGGCTGTACAATTATTGACGTTAAGCCCGACGGCACCTTTGAGTCACGTCTTGAAAACTACTATCAGGATAAATATTCAACCGTAAATGAAAAGGAAGATGTAGTAATGGAGGATTACTACGCAGATGAAATAGACCAACAGAATTAATGCAAACTAAACAGTTGACAAATAAAAAATATTGCATATAATAAATATTGCAGACAATAGTCTGACTAAAATATTTTCAGGGCGAGGTGAAATTCCTCACCGGTGGTAAAAGTCCACGACCTGTAACCAACTGTGTTACAGCTGAATCGGTGTAATTCCGATACCGACGGTTAAAGTCCGGATGAGAGAAAATGTTTGGGAGATAAAATAAATTATTCCCTCGGTCAAAGCATTTACGCCCTGATGCGAAAGTGTCGGGGCTTCTCTTTTTTAAGTCTGATTGCAGAACGCCCAAAAAGGAGAAAAAGAAAATGAAAAACAAAAAGGTAAGATTAATCACGGGAACGGCAATGCTTACGGCGGTTGCAGTTGTACTCCAGTACATTGAAATTTCAATCCCCATTATGCCAAGCTTTATAAAGCTTGATTTTTCCGATTTACCCGAGCTTATCGGTGCATTTGCCTACGGACCTCTTGCAGGCGTAATTATCGCTTTGCTTAAAAATCTGATACATATGGCTGTCAGTCAGAGCGGTTTTGTGGGAGAGCTTTCAAACTTTATTCTCGGCGCAGTTTTCGCCGTTGTTGCAGGTCTTATTTATAAGCATAAAAAGACAAAGGGCAATGCTGTTGTGGCAGGTGTGGCAGGTGCACTTGCAATGGCTGTTGTCAGTCTGCCCTGCAATTATTTTGTAATTTATCCTCTTTACTATTCTGTTCTCGGATTTCCCGAGGAGGCAGTATTTGGTATGTATCAGGCGCTTCTTCCAAGCGTTAAAAATATGGTGCAGGCACTTCTTATCTTCAATGTACCCTTTACATTCGTAAAAGGACTTGTCAGTGTTGCGGTATCTCTTGTAATATATAAGCCCCTGTCACCGCTTCTTAAGGGAAAGGGATAAATTAGGATTTGTCGAGATAAAATCATAAAACCTATTTGGCTCCCTTGTGTAAA
>JBJFHZ010000107.1:0-32296 GCA_051894075.1 Eubacterium sp. | reverse complement strand
TTCCCCTGTTAATACCGAGAATTTTCGCTATCGGTCCCAAATCATGTGTGGGATAATTTTCACAATTATGCTCCTTGTAGTGAGAAAGACGGTAATGTCTGTTTTCCTTACCGTAGGATACCTCGTTTCTTAAATCGTGCTTGTATGCTCCGTCGCAGTGGACAATCTCACCGAATACACCCTGACGTGCCATATTAAGACACATCAGCTCTCTCTGTCCGTAACAGCAGTTTTCAAGGAAGAAGAATGGTGTTCCCGTTTCCTCCTGAGCCTGAACTAAGTCAAAGCACTCCTGAAGATTATATGTTCCGCCAACCTCCATAGCTGTGAAAATTCCTTTTTTCATAGCCTCAATTGCAATTTCAATATGGCGCTCCCATGATGTGGCAATAACTACTGCGTCAAGCCCTTCAAGGCTTAAAACCTCTTTATAATCGCCTGTTTTAAAGGGCTCGTCAAAGCCTGCCTCCACAACTGCTTTGGCGGCATTTTCCACTCTGTCCTCGTATGCATCGCAAACTGCAATTACCTGAACATCATTCATTTTCAGCATAGGCTCAATGAGCTGCATACCTCTCTGACCTAAGCCTATAACTCCTGCTTTAATAAAAGTCTTCATTCCTTTGCGTTTCCTTTCTCTGCCTCTCTTAAAACGTACCACTGATATGACATTGCAGGCAGGGTAATTTTCATTTTAACATTTCCGTTTGTATCAATTCTGTAATTAGCAGGCTCCTTATCCTCCTTTGAAATACAGATTTCACGGTCGGTAAGCTGTGCCTCTGGAAGCGGCGGAATAGGCTTATCAATAACCTTCTCGTCTGTTATATAGGTCCTGCTTGAGCCGTCACGTGCCTTAATAACAAGCGGTGCAATTTCTTCACCGTAAAGTGGATATTTAACATCACAGTTTTTCGTATTTTCAAAGGGTGCAGGCGGTTCCGATAGCTCTGTCAGTCCTGTGTAGTAAACAGGTAGAGTAACCTCCTGAGTTATCTCGCTGTCAGTCTGGTTAAAGAACATTACAAAGCCTCTTTTATCACCGTAGGGCAGCTGATTCATAATTGCATCAATACAGGTTGTTCTGTCAGGCTTTTCGGGGTTGATACGAGGCGGCATAAAGTGAACTGTAATACCGTTTAACACATCTCTGTATTTCTTAAATATCTGAACCCACTTTTTAAAGATTTCCTTACCTGTTTGAGAATCGTAAACCTTTCTTCCTCTGATTGTCGGCCAAACTCCGGCGGCTGTAAGCTGTGCCAGCGCCCAATCAAATTCAAAGGCATTTTGCTCGGTTGGGAAGAATTGAGCATCCTTTCCTCCGCCGTGATAAACATTAAGCGGCATAAAGCCCCAGCCCTGAGAAGGATTTTTATCAAACGTACCCTTGTAGTAATAAATACGTGAGGTGATTAGCTGTTCGGCACGCTTTTCGGAAAAAGCAATTTCCTCATATCCCACACCGCAACGGTTTATTCCGTTTAAGAAATGCCAGTCGGGAGCATTTATGTAAATTCCACGCTTTTTAAGCTCCTGATACCAGTCAACAACAGAACTCTTCCATTGCTTATACTGAGAATCGGTGAAATCATCGTGGCGGTGGGTTTTTCCGCCTGAGCACATAAGCATACCGTAAGGTCCGTCAATTTCAACGGCGTCTGCCCCAGTTTTATCAATAAAGCGAACAACATTTTTCATATACTGCTCCGCCCAGTCGCAGGCAAGACAGCGGCAAATATGACTGCCGTCGTGATTAAGCGCTTCGTCACCTCTTACGGGGCGGTAGTTTTTAACATACGCAAGAGTATATGCACCCATACGAAGTCCTTTTTCATGACCGTAATCATATGCTTTTTTAATACGGCTGAGATAATGTTCGTTGTCGCTTTCCATATTAACGCCTGAGCCGAAGGACTGAATAATCATTTCGAGCCCGATTTCATTACATTGGTCAACAGCCTTGCGGATTGCCCTGCTGCTGTTGGAAATGAGGTGGAAAAACAACACGTTGTCAGTGCACCAGGGTGCAATACGGCGGTACATTTCCTTAACCTCAATAAGTCTATGCTCATAATAATCAGTTGCAAAAAGAAGCTCAAAGGCGCAAATTGATGAAAGCTCTTCATCCTTTGCAAGCTTTACGTTCATACGGTAAAGCGGTGCAACCTCAAGGATATCATAATGAAAGCGTGCATAGTTTTTAGCATATTTTGAAAGCTCCAGCCCTAAAAACTGCGTGGTTGAATTATAGTCACTATCAATAAAGAAGGTATCTCTGTTTTGTGTAATCTGCATAACGTCAGTAGCAATATTGTCAACAGTAAACGTACCATCGCCAGTATTTTTAACGGTTAAGCGTTTCATAACAACAGGCATACCGTCGTAAATTTCGTATCTAACTGTCACCTCAAGTGGAATCTCTTTCCCGAGATACTGAATTTCAACAGCCTTTCCCGGTGGTGGATAGGAGCCTGTATATGTCATTGTAGGTGACTTTTTAAAGGGCACCCTTTCCTCACAGGCTACAGGCTTATATTCGGAAAATTCAAAGGAATCAGTACCATATGCCTTTCTGTCTGCCGTTAGCTCAAAATCGCCTCTCGGTGCATCTATCAATTCGATTTCCTTTTGCAGATTGTAAAAGGATAATGTTTTACAACCCAGAAGTTCAATTTCACGGCGTACAAGTCCGTTTTCTAAAATAAGCTTTCCTGATTTGTGTGTGATTTGGGCAGGTGTCTTTTCAGCATAAACAACCCAGTTTTTCATAAACAAACCTCCTGTTTATATTTTTTAAAATACATATTTTAGCAGATTAAATAAATCTGTTTTCGACAATAAGGATTTTATGTATTTAAACATTGCAAAAAGTATGGTATAATTATTTCAATACTTATAAGGAGAAAAAATTATGAAGCATACAGTAGCTATAACAACTCCTCCGAAGCGTTCGGGATTAGAGTCAATCCCCGACGGTGCTTTAACAGGAAACGGCGATATGTCCATTATTCTCGGAAGCAATCAATCGGGAATGAGGATTTTCATATCAAAATGCGACCTATGGAAAGCAAATGAGCATCCCGACTCTGACGGCGGAATAAAGCCTTTGGGATATGTTGATTTAGATATCCCTGAAAATCTTTATAAAAACTATTACGCAGAACAGCGTATGGACGAAGGTGAGCTTTTCTGCCGCTTTGCTGACGGAGAAAGCTTTGTTGAAATTAAAATTATTGCCTGCGCAGTAAAAAATGACATATTCCTTGAAATATCGGCAAGTGATGAAAAATTAATTTCAAAACCGCATTTTACGGTTTTCAACTGCAATTCAGACGAATTTAACGAAATTAATCAAGACGGTATACACATATTCACACGAGCTTTTCAAAACAATTCTCTTGCCTTTGACTGCAAGGTATGTGCAGGTATACGTGAATTTTCAAAAAACAAATATGTACTCAGCGCCTCAACAAATTTTGACAGCGAAGCATTTGAAGCTGATGTAATATCACATCTTAATGATTTTGACGAAAATATTTACCGTCAGGAAATGGACAGTCATATTAACCGGTGGAAGGATTTTTACGGCAAATCGGAATTTAAAATAAGTGATGAGCAGTTAGAGCTTAACTGGTACGCATGCCAGTATCACCTTGCAATCTGTGCACGAAATATAAATTTCCCACCGGGAATTTACGGTAATTTTATCACAACCGAAACCGAACGGTGGCACGGCGACTATCATTTAAACTACAATTACGAGGCGCCGTTTTATGCAGTTTTCTCATCAAATCATCCCGAGCTTTCGGATTGCTACTTTGCACCCTTGGAGGAATTCATACCAAGAGGACAAGAATATGCAAAAAAGCACTTAAACTGCAACGGAATATTTTATCCCGTAGGTTTGCTTCCTAAAGGCTTATTCTCGGAATACCGCGACAATCCCGAGGAATACGAAAAAATGTATTTAGGTCAAAAAAGCAACGCTTCCTATGCCGCCATTATTATGGTTATGAGATGGAATAGCACAAGGGATACTGAATTTGCAAAGGAGCATATTTACCCGTTTTTGAAGGAGGTAGGTAAGTTTTGGGAGGATTATCTCGTATTTGAAAACGGCAGATATGTTATTTATGACGACGCTATTCACGAGGTTCCGTACTATATTGATAATTTCAATCCGTTTACTTACAGAAAACATATTCACGCAAAAAATAATCTTCTGTCATTAGGACTTGTGAGAATGATATTCAAAGCATTGCTTGACATTTCACAGGCTCTTGATGCTGACAAGGATAAGCGCGAACAATGGCAACACATTTTAAATTATATCAGTGATTATCCTACATTTCATAAGAGATTTAAAAAGGTCTTTCGCTATACCGAAAAGGGAATGGCTTGGAATAACGGTAATTTCCTATGCCTTCAGCATATTTATCCCGCAGGTCAGGGAGATATAAGCAGTAATGAGGAAATGCTGAAAATTGCAAGAAATACATTTTCAATTAATGACAGGTGGTGCGACGACAATGCCACAAATTCCGTTTTTCCCTGTGCAGTAAGATTGGGCATTGACCCGACGCTTATAATTAGTAAGCTAAAGCTTAACTATAATAAATTTCAACAGCCGAACCTCTTGATGCTCCACGGTGGCGGTTGTCTTGAAAACTGCAGCTTAACCGCCTCAACACTAAATGAAATGGCTCTTCAAAGCTATGACGGAATAATCAGAATTTTTCCCAACTGGGACAAAAATCTTTCCTGCTCATATAAAAACCTGCGTGCCGACGGAGCATTTTTGGTATCGGCAAAAATTGAAAGGGGAAATATCTCTGATATTGAAATTTTCAGCGAAAGGGGCGGAAAGGCAATACTTAAAAATCCTTACGATAAATGCGTTTTATCTAATGACAAAAATCATATTTACAATCAGGAATTTATTGAAATATCCTTTGAAAAAAATCAGCGTATATCTATTGAAAAAGTATAATCACGGCTCGGATAAAATCCGAGCTGTTTTTTATATCAATTCAAGTTTAAAGGCATAAGTATATGTTTCGCCAAGGTGCATAATTTTTTTGTATTTTTCATCGGTATCGGGACCGCAGCTTGCAGAGCCTATTCCACGCATAAAGCCGTTGATATGCACAAAGGTTTTGTCAGTATGAGAAACATCCTCAATATGCTTTGCCTTTCGTAGATTTGATTCTTCAATATCAACTGCTTTAAAATTCAAAGCCTGCTCCAAGGCAGTAATTCTAAGTCCGCAGTTATTGTCGTCTGTAATTTCTGCCCAGCGAACTTTATTACGGTTTCCCGACTCCTGAGGCTTGATATTATCAATATACATCTTATCGGCAGTAGATTCATAAACGCCCATAACATCCTGTGCGGAAAAATCAGAATAGCTTTCCGTTTCTCCCATTCCGTAATAGCGGATACGGTTATATCTGCCGTTTAACTCTAAAACAAGTCCCATTTGAAGCATATCAAGGGGCTTTTTTGAAAGGCTTTTGAAAGAAGCAGTAACGCAAAGGGCATTATCCTCCACGGCTTTATATGTAATATTCACATTAAAAATTTGTTTTCCCTTTGCAGACAGCACAATATTTTCCTGTACTGTATTATGGTATTCGTCAAAGGAGCACTTTACTTTTTTAATTTTTAATTTATCAAGTCCTGCCTTTTTCAGCGCAGGTACTACATAAACGTGGTTGTCAATTACAGCCTGATAAAGCATAGGATCAAAGCCCTTTGAGCCTTCAGGCAAAAGAGAATTTCCTTTACGGTCTGTAATGGAAGTAAGTCTTCCCTGCTTATCCCATGCCATTTTGCCGTTTTTACATTCAAGGGCTTTTCCACCGTTTGCATCTGCCCAAGAATGCTTTTCATTTTTAAAATTATATGACGGTATATATTCGTTAAGTGCTATTTGCTCATTTGAAAGAATACTGCCGTCCGGATTTGTAAATTCGAAAATGAGAAAGGCGTCATCAGTATCATCAAAGGCAGGAGAAACAGGCAGTATTATACTGCTTTGCGGCTCCACTGCTTCGTCAGTTTTAAGCAGAACTTCGCTATTTCCGTTTTTCATAAGTATGCAGGAAATACTAATGCCCTCACTGTTTGTGAAATAATTTGTATTGCGGACATAAAACTGTCCGTTTTTCCTGTAAGCCCTAAGGGGACTGTACACATTTTTCATACAAAGGGCACTTGACGATGGTGTTCTGTCAGGATAAAACAGACCGTCACAACAGAAATTTCCGTTATTTAATCTGTCACCATGGTCACCGCCGTAGGTATATTTATACTTACCGTTTTCGTCATAATGAGCGTGGTCTGCCCACTCCCATATACAACCGCCTAAAAAGCGTTCGTGACTGTAAATAACGTTCCAGTATTCGTCAAGTGCTCCGGGGCCTACGCCCATACTGTGGGCATATTCGCACAGGAAAAACGGTGCATCATAATTTCTCGGGTCCTCCCATTCTCCCCGTGCAAGGGCACGCATTTCCTGGGGAGGTGTATAAAAATGAGCCAAAATATCATAGCGTACACGCTTGCTTCGGCAGGCAGGCTCATAATGAACGGGAATATCGGTTTTTGTTTTCAGGTAAGCGTAGCAGGTGTCAAAGTTTTTAATACCTCCCGCTTCATTACCCATTGACCACATTACGATACAGGGGTGGTTTTTGTCACGTTCAAAAAGTGCTTCAACACGGTCAAGATAATGCTTTTCCCATTTAGGATCATCGCTTATTAAATCTATATTTTTGACAAAGCAACCGTGGGTTTCAATATCAGCCTCATCAACAACATAGATACCGTACATATCGCACATTGTTATAAAAATCGGGTCAGGTGGATAATGAGAGGTACGGACGCAGTTGACGTTGTACTCCTTCATAAGCTCAATATCCCTTTGCAAATCAGTTACCGTCATTGCATAGCCTCTTACAGGGTGGGTATCGTGATGATTAACACCCTTAAGCTTAATCGCCTTTCCGTTTAAAAGATAACGATATCCGTCAAGCTCTATGGTTCTGAAGCCAACCTTTTGACGAACACATTGAAGCTCTTTTCCCTCTGAATACAATGTAAGAATTAAGTCATAGCAAACAGGCCTTTCGGCGTTCCATTCCGTAACGTCAAGGTCTTTAAATTCAATAATTTTATCTGCATCGTTTTCTGCTTCACAAACAAGAGCATTGTCAAGGTAAAGCTGAGCCTTAACCTGAGCGTTTTCATTTAATATAACATCTGCTTTTATTACAGCGTCATAGCCCTGCTCTGTTTTTATTGCTTCAAACTGAAAATCAAAGATATATGATTTCGGTAGCTTGGTAATATACACATCACGGAAAATTCCGTTTTCACGGAACATGTCCTGACATTCAAGATATGTTCCTGTTGACCACTTGTAAACAACCGCTAAAATTTCATTTTCGCCGTTATTAAGCAGGTCAGTCAAATCAAATTCACGGCTGTTGTGACTGCCCTCTCCGTATCCTACATAGGAGCCGTTGACATAAAGATCAAGTGAGGCTCCCGCACCTAAAAAGGTAATAAGGTATGTAAAATCCTTTTCCTTATCCAAATCAAATTTTTTGCGGTAGATACCAACAGGACAGTTCTTCGGCGTTTTGGGAGGTCTGCATCTGAAGGGATACATAGAATTAAGATAATTAATTCGGTCATAGCCTGTTTTTTGCCAGGTTGACGGAACATATACCCTGTCAAACTCCGTATTATCCGTATCAATTACAGAGGCAAGCTCACAGGAATGCTTATAATAATGAAAATCCCATTCTCCTGAAAGCATAATTACGGCGTCGCTTTCATATCTCTCGTTCAGATATGTTGTGCTGTCAAGCATTTCTCTGCATAAAAAAGGAATAAAATAACTGCGGTGCGGCAATCGGTTTTCGGCAAAATTATTAAACTCTTTGTAGTTCTTCTTGTTTATTTCATAACGCATAATTTATATCCTTTTAATCTTCACATTGTAATTTTATCAGTGCAACTTCATTTTCTTCCATAGTTAAATTAACGGAGCATTCATTTTCATTGAAGTTCAATTCAACAGGCTCACACATCATTTCGGAAGAATTTTTGATATTCTCAAGCTGTTTCTCGGAAAGAACGGAAGGCTTACCCATACCCTCCCAAAGGCACACAGGATTTCCGCTTTTTCTGTTAATACGGTAAATCTGAGCCTTGGAAAAGCGGGGTAAATTATTAACCGATATGCTTACATTATATTTGTTATCTGTATTCTCAAAATTTTGAGCATAGAGCATTAAGAAAACGTCACCATTTTCACCCTTAAATGCCGAAAGCTCCACATTTTCATCTGTTACAGGCAGACAATAGCGAGTATCGGGAAGCTGTGCCAAAAGCTTAAACGCCCAAAAGGCAGGCTTTTTTATACCGTCGTTAGTTAAAAGCCCAAAGCCGCCGCAAAACGGGTCGGGAAAGAAAAACAGCTCCTCAAATATATCGGAAAAGGTCCAGTAGCTTGAGCCGTCAACAATTCCCTGATTGTCAAGCACAGTCTTGACTAAAAATGATGATGACCTTATGGTATCGTGAATTGCGGCAACACAGTTTGAGCTGATGCTCCACTCCGTATAAAACAGCGGCAGACTGCCTGCTTCTTCTCTTGCTCGTTTAGCCTCACGTGTAAGATAGCCCTTAAGCTCGGGTGTAAAATCATTTACATTGTCAAATATGGGCTGCAAAAGTGCCCTCATAGATTCGTTGGGGCTGTTTGTTTTAAGCCTTCTTATTTCCTTTAAACGCTGTCTGTTTATCGAATGTCCCAGCTCGTCGGTGGGATACTGATGTGTTGTGACAAAATCAACAGGTACATTTTCTTTTTTGCAGTAATTCAAGAATTCTGTCAGGTGACTGCTTTTTGTTGTAGCAGGTCCGCCAACCATAAGCTTTGAATCAACACTTTTAAGCGCTCTGACTGTTGCGGCATAAAGGCGATAATAATCATTCATATCTCCCTTAAAGAAGCAGGAAAGATTAGGCTCGTTCCATACCTCAAAATACCAGCTCTCAACCTCTTTGGCACCATAGCGGTTTATCAAAAACCTTGCAAATTCACGGATAAAATCCTGCCACTCCTCCATATTCTTCGGCAGAGTGACATTGCCCTTGTAATAGAAAACAGTCTTTTTACCCGAAGCCAATGCCGATGGCATAAAGCCAAGCTCAACAAAGGGCTTTACGCCGATTTCAAGCAGGCTGTCATAAATTTTAGCCACCTGATAAAAGCTATAAAGCTTTGTTCGGTTTCGTGTTACGGCAGGCAAATGGTCGGAAAGCCTTTGGCAAACGTTCATATCGTCATCAAAAATACCGTAGAAACGTACACGTTTTATTCCAAGCTCGTCGTGTACAATTTTCAGTTGCTTTATATAGTCGGTACGGTGAGCCAGTGCGGCGTGACCGCTACCGACGCAGAACTGCCAGTGCTTGGAAACCTGCCGTGTTTCACCTGAATAATCAAGGCAAAATGAAAATTGCTCCATTTATTTATTCTCCCACATATTCTACGGGTATTTTTTTATTAATCTTGTCTGACTGATTTGGAATCCAGTCTTTTCCGAGCGATAAACCGTCGGCACTTTCTTTATGTACAATAACCTTGTCAATATTGGAAGCCGTTGAGAAAAATGCATAATCTCCTATAGTCTCAACCGATGACGGAATTTCAAGACTTGTTACCGAATTACAGTATGAAAACGCATCAGTACCGATAGTCTTTACTGTGTTTGGCAAATCAATGGTTTGGAGATTTTCACATTTTAAAAATGCCTTATTTCCGATTTTTTCAAGACCTTCATTAAATGTAACAGAATAGAGATTTGAGCACATATAAAATGCGTTATCACGGATTGATTTAACGCTATCGGGCAGAACAACAGTTCCTCCGCCTGTAATTGCACCCGATTTATCGGTTTCAAGGGGTGTTTTTCCGTTCGGGTAGCAAATCAATTCTGTTTTATCCTTGTTATAAAGCACTCCGTCAACAGATGTAAAATACGGATTATCCTCATCAACATTGATGCTTTCAAGCAAAGGACAGTTTGTAAGTGCCCAAACATCAATGGTTTTGATATTTTTTCCGATATTCAGCTCTTTAAGATATTCTGAATTTGACAGACAGAATGCCATAAGCTCGGTTACAGGCTTGCCCTCATATGTATCCGGAACATCAAATACCTCTTCTGTAGATGTGCTTTTGTATTTGTAAAGACCGCAACCGTCCTCGTTATCTTTATATGAGTTTTGATTACTTGTAAATGTATAAACACCAAAAGCACCAAAGGATACTGCTATTGCAACAAAAAATGCAATAAATACTAATATATTCTTTTTCATAAGCTATCACCTCAACCTTTATACTGCTTTACTGCACAGCCACATTTTCAACGGTGCTGTCTTCGCCGTCTGCATTCTCAAGCTGTCTTGTTCTCTCCTGCATCTCTTTAATAATTTCTTCGTGTCTTTCTTCTGTGTAATCGTAGAAATGATAAGGAATAGCAGATAAAAGTCCTGTAATTGCACTTGCAACAATAGTGATAATAAACACTTTACTGCGTATATCAGGGTCATAAAGAATGTTCCAGTCGGAGGTAAAGCCTTGCATCTCATAAAGATAAGGTATAAGAAGTGCTGCAGCAGTTGTAATAGGTGCAGAAAGATAAGCAAAAATGCCCATACAACCGTCAAGACGCTCACCTGAAATATACTGCTGATAGTCCCAAATATCCGCCGTCATTGAGTTTGAAACAATACCTACAACAGAAGTAAGCATCGTTGAAATATATGTAGAGATAATAATTATTACAAAGCTGTCTAAATATACACCTGCAACTGAAAGGAAGGAGCATGCAATGGTAACATATTTACAGAAAAGCATAAGCCTTTTCTTTCCGAATTTTTTAATAAGAAACGGTGCAAGAAGCATACCCGGAGTCCAAGCAGTACCGAGAATGGTTGCCATAATACCAAGCACCCAATCCTGACGGAGAGAATAAATAATCAGCATATTTACAATGTTTATTGCTCCGGTAGAAAATGTAGCAATCCAGCCCGAGATATTGGTAATCCAAAGATATTTGTTACGAAGCACCTCTTTAAATCCGTGCTTCATATCAACCTGAGGCTTATGTGCCTCCTCCTGAACAACTCTATCCTTAATACCGAAAACAAGGAAAAGTGCCAAAGGAGCCATTACAATTACAAAGCCGGGAACGACATAACGGTAAGCCTTGATATCCGTAAGACCTCCCATTTTAGCCGCAAGTACGGGGAATAAAATATTATAAATTGACGGGAGAAGACTATACAGAAACGAACCGATAGACATAATTCTTGTACGTTCATTTGTGTTTGGAGAAATAACATTTTGAATGTTGCTAATTTGACCGAAGCAGGTTCCGAAGCAGCTCCAAAATGCAAAGAACAACTGCATAACCCAGAATTTATTATGATATTCAAGAGTATTGTACGGGAACCATACAAGAAGCAGAAGACTTGCAATATAAGGAATAATGCCTGCAAGAATCCAACTACGGTATTTTCCGTACTTGGGGGACAGCTTTTTAAGAACAAACATATTCCAATATGTAGTGAAAACCTGAATTAAAAATTTAGAGCCTACTACCTGTGGCAATGCAGGCATAAAGCCCTCAAAATATTTTTGAGGAATGAAGAAGCACAATACTCCCACAACAAGAAATGCTACCGACGCAATGTTAATCAGCCTCATTGTCTTTTTCGGAGGAGTACCTAAATTATCGGTAATAATCATATTTATGGGCGAGAACAAATAGCCGAGAATCAAATTAACAAATCCCAGCATTACAAAGTCCATCATTTTAAGCCCGTAAATCGCACCTACAAACAGACAGCCTGCCGTAAAGGTCAGATTACCGCCGGCGTAAGCGGCTGTATTTGAACCGCTTGCACCTACCACAAAATTCACGAATTCCTTATTGGAAACGTACTCTCCCTCTCTTGGCTTATTCCAATATGTACCAATGTCAAGTACAAATGTTTTAGCCTTTTGAAATAAATTACTCATATTTTTTACCCCTATTTTATTTCATTTATGCCTGTTTATTTGAAACAGGGTTTATCTGTAATTGTAACTGATTTATGCTTACAGCCTTCAAGCTCAAGCACAACTATCTCGTTTTCCTCCTTCAGCCACACGCCGGGAAGATAGAGTGCCTTTTGCGGTCCCACATTCCAGTATCTGCCGATATTTTTACCGTTTACAAACACATAACCCTTTGTAAAGCCATCCATATTAACAAAGCAATCATCCTTAGAATGAGCCTTAAAGGTTCCCTTTAAATATGCGGGATACTGATTTTTACCGTCGTACACAATCTTATCAAGCTGTTCAACAGGTAATGTATAAACATCAAAATCATACACAAACTGCTCGCCTATGCAAACATATCCAAGTCCCTTACGGTCGTGCATTTGCTTTTTGAAATTAATTCGTCCCATTGCTTCAACAAGAATATCAACCTCAATCTTTCCGTCAAAGGCCAGAATGGGAAAATTAAAGCTTTCAGGTCCCTGAACTCCGTATTTTTTCTGCTTTTTCGTAAGCGGAGCACTGCGGTCAAATCTGCCCACAAATTTTCGGTTAACATAAACATAGGCAATATCGTGGACACCGTCGGCATAAATTGAAGTGTCGGGATAGCTTCCCTCTATTTCCGTATGATATAAAATCAAGCCGTAGTTCTGCCCGTAATGCTCCATATAATGCGGAATATGGTCAAAATGATGTGTTCCTATATTTTTTACATTTTCTGCAAGTGAAGCTCTTTGCGTTAATTCAACCGTACCGATTTTCTGTGTTTTCGGACGGGGAGGAAGGGGTGGATTTATCCCCTGCTTTTGACAAAGAAGGTCACGAATTATGTGGTACTTATATGTATAATCACCGTATTCGTTAAGCGGAGCATCATACTCATAGCTTGTAGTTGTAGGCTGATAAACATTATCGTAATTTGCTCCTGCCATATATCCGAAGTTCGTACCGCCGTGGAACATATAGAAATTGAAATTGGCATTCATTTCAAAAAACTGATTTATAATTTTTGTCAGCGTTTTTTTTGAATAAACATTTGCGGAATGATGATGCTTTTCATAAAAATGGTCAAACCAGCCGCACCACATTTCACTGCACATCAAAGGTTTATCAGGCTGATATTCCTTAACATCCTTAAATCCATCCACAGGATAGCTGCCGAAGTTTACAGTCTTAAACTCATTCGGAAGACTTCCTCCCGAAAGGTGATATTTTCCTTCGCCGTCAGAGGTAAACAGAGGGACATCAATACCGTTTTCACGTATTATTTCGCACAGATAAGACAAATACTTTTTATCCCTGCCGTAGCTTCCGTATTCATTTTCAAACTGCATCATCAGTACAGGTCCGCCCTTAGTAATCTGTAACGGTGCAAGCTTGGGCATAAGAACGTTAAAATATCTTTTAACAAAGGTTAAATACGGCTGACTGTAGCATCTTAAACGCATATCATCATATTTTAAAAGCCATGCAGGAAATCCTCCAAACTCCCATTCGGCACAAATATACGGACCGGGACGAAGAATAACATAAAGTCCTACCTTCTGTGCAGTTTCAACAAACTTTACAACATCGTTTTGTCCTTTAAAATCGTACTTTTCTTCCTCAGGCTCATGCACATTCCAAGCAACATATGTTTCAACCGTGTTAAGACCTGCTGCCTTGAGCTTTAACAAGCGGTCCTCCCAGTATTCACAGGGAATACGGAAGTAATGCATTGTACCGGAATAAATATTAAATTTCTTTCCGTCTAAATAAAAATCCTTTTCTCTTATTTCAAACATATTGTTTATCTCCTGTTAATTTTCAGCTGTGTTCGTTCTCCCGCAGGAATAAAAACATCTTTTAAAGAAAATGCTTCATTCACTGGCAATGGGTGTTTGCACAATTTATCAGAATCAATAAATATTCTGTAATTTGCATCGTAATCCGTTGGGTTATAAAGCTCTACCGTAAAATCGCTGTCAACCATATCTTTAACAGAGCATTCAATGTGGTCAAGTGCAAAGCAAAAGCCTGTATCCGACTGAACATAAACCGCAGGAATTTCACAGTAGGTCAGCATTGTCGAAACCTCGCACCAGCAGGAGCCTATGGGAACCTCACCCACATTGTTTGTACCCTCCCAGTCCGAAAGATTTACACGTTCATTAATACGTCCCACAGGATTTACGGCTTGGTTATATATGGGAGAAATTAATTTTTTCACAAGCTTGCTTCTGCGTGAAACAGCAATCAAGGATTTCATATAAATTCTGTTCATCATTTTTTGTCGGTGAGCAGGATTATTGTGCCAAACATAGCTTGCGTACATAGGATTTTCGGGAGTGCTTACATACTGAGTTATATTGTGGGAAATGTCCTTAAGCAGCTCAAGATAAGCCTTATCACCTGTTGCACGGTAAAGATGCAATAGCGATTCTCCCGACATAGTACATATGCCCGGTGCGGCGTGTTTATTCTGTACGCTTGCCCATACTGCACCTGTGGTTGCGGTACCACGCTCAAAAAACTGCGTATCTTCCTTATAGGCATAGTCATATCCAACGCACCAGCTTGAACAAAGGGAAGCCGTATCAACAGAATATTTAAGCCACTTTTCATTTTCGGTAAAGCGGTAAAGCATTACGAAGCTTTCCAAAAGAGCAAATGCCGATTCGCTGTCGGGACAGGCTAAAATTTCTCCGGGACCTCCTGTTGAATATCCCTTTGATACGTATTTTTCGTAATATTCCTCAGCAATTTTTTCTGCTGTTTCAAGATATTTCGGACAGGTGAAATAGGATGAGCACAAGGCAAGTCCTGCGCTTACAAGTCCACCGCTTGATGAACCGTGAACATACGGTACTCCCTTTTCCATATCCATAAACTGACTGATTTCACCGTTCTTTTCATAAAACAAAATGAAAGCGTCGGCAAGCCGTCGTAATCCGTTATGCCATAAATCAGGTATATCCTTGCCTTGATTTTTCAGTAAAAACAACTGCTTGGCAATATAGTAAAGAGCATCTGCATTTTTACGGCTCATAACAATATTCACATTTTCAGGATTGCAAATATTATCGCCGTATGCTTTTCCGTCGCAAAAAATTCCGTATAAAAATCCGCTTTTATGCTGTAGTTTGTTAAAAACAAAATCAAGGGTTTTACGGCTTTTTGCCTTTGTTTCATCATTGCCGACAACAAAGCCCGCAAGAGTGTTCATTGCGCCGCCTACCCAGCCCGTCTGCCACTGACTGCAAATTCCGCCGTTGGCCTCCGATGATTTATAAAAGCCGTATTCATTATTCCAGTTGCGGCGGTTATATTTTTCATCAATAAGGCTGAAGGCATAATTCCACGGGACTTTGTTGGGGTGACTTTTTGGAAGTCCCTGCCTTTGCCTAAGCTTAAAAAATGTATTCAGAAATTCACTTATGCTTTCACATTCAAAGCGGTACTGAGTGTACGAAAATGTCACCTTATCTCCTGCTTTAAGACAAACCGCTTTATCGTCTGATTTTTCACCTGTTGAACACATTCCATACTTAAAAGGAGTGCGTACACAGGGAGATGATATAATAAATTTTACTTTCTTACTGTCGCTGTTTTCCTTTACAGTAATTCCGAAATTGCCCAGTTCATTTTTCTGCTTAAAAAACAGAAGATATCCCCTTTTGCTTTTTTCTGAGAAATATCCTATGCAGGGCACTGATAAATCACCTGCGTTTAACTGAACACAGCCGTTACCCTCTTTATTCAGCCGAGGAACATCGGATATTACAGTTTCATTTGCGTATTGCTTTGCTTCCTCCTCAGTAAGCATAGGAGGATATTCTTTGTTAAGGCTATGAAAACGGTTGCCGTTATAAAGGGCGGCAGGGGCAAAGACATAATTATCGGTATCCCATTCAGGTTCCTCAATTACTAATCTTAGCGCAGATTTTTCAGACTGATTATTCTTAACGGTAAAAACTGCTTTTGTGTGCAGTCCCGAATATTCCGTTTCCTGTGTATGTATTTTTACCGATATATCATTATCTTCATTAATCCGAAATTCACTTGACGGGATATTATCCCCTGTATAATGCTTAACGGAAAAGTATTCCATACTAACCTCCCTTATCAAAACGATTCATCAACCTTAATTGAAAGCTGAGTATGAATTGAGGTCTGAACCTCTTTTTTCATTATAATTCTGTCAAAAATCACCTTGACGGCGTTGTATCCCTGCTCAAAGGGCTGTTGGCATATTGTGGCAAGAACGTCTCCTCGCAGTAACGCATCTCGTGTAATTTCCGTATCATCAAAGGTGCAGACCCGTACCTTATGCGTTTGCTCCCTAACCGCCTTAAGCGTACCGTTTACACCGCCTGCGGTTATGTATACAAAATCTATTTCAGGGTGCTTTTTAAATGCACTTTTCATTTCCTTATATGCGGTTTCGTCATCGTCGTTGCTTTCGGCTACGCCTAAAAATCTGATTGACGGATAATCCTTTTTAAGAATGTCGCATATTCCTTCAACTCTCTGACCGTGTCCCTTGTGCTGAGAGCTTCCCGTTATAACATAAAGATTAGCATTTCCTGAGGAAATAAGCCCTGTAATTCTTCCTGCAATGCGTCCGCTTTTGAGATAATCACAGCCCACATATACTGTGTCCTTAACTCCCTCAAGTGCGCTTGAAAGCATTATCACACGTACTGATTTTTCCTGAAGGGTGCATATTTTTTCCTCTACCCTTTTATCGCATATGGGAGTTAAAATTAACTGGGACGTATCCTCAGGCAGATTATCAAGAATATTCAGTAAATCCTCCGCATCATAGCCCTTAAACTCAAAGAGGCTGATTTTAAATCCGTAGCTTTCAAATTCCTCCTGGGCTGCAAAAATTCCGTCCTTAACATCGTCGAAAAAGGGGTTTCCTATACTGTTTAAAACAACTGAAATTTGAATGGGCTTTCCCGAATAAACAAGGGCCTTGCCTATTATGTTAGGCTTGTAATCATACTGCTTTGCTATTTCAAGTATACGCTTTTTCGTCTGCTCGCTAATACCCGGTCTGTTTTTCAGAGCACGGTCAACCGTTCCTCTGCTCACACCTGCAAGCCTTGCAATTTCCTTTGCTGTAATAGGCATTTGTATTCCCCTTGATTTTTTGCATTTTCAATGATATAATTATATTACCGTGCACGAGCACGGAGCCTTTTCCTTATTATATAATGAAGAAAAGGGATTGTCAAGGAGGAAGAATGATGAATGCCGAAAATAAAGCAAGACATTTTGAAATCGGAAAATCACTTGCAGATGAGCTTTCTGTAAAAGAGCTTATTTCACAGCTTATGCATTATTCAAAGGGTATAGACCGCCTTGGCATTAAGCCATACGTATGGTGGAACGAGGCTTTGCACGGCGTTGCAAGGGCAGGTATTGCCACCGTTTTTCCGCAGGCAATATGTATGGCGGCATCCTTCAGCGAGGATTTACTGCTTCAGGTTGCCAAAACCATATCGACTGAGGCACGTGCAAAATTTAATGAAAATCAGTTAAATGAAGATTACGGAATATATAAGGGCCTTACTATGTGGTCGCCTAACATTAATATTCACCGTGACCCAAGGTGGGGCAGAGGTCAAGAGACCTACGGAGAGGATCCGTATCTAACGGGAATCTTAGGCTCTGCCTTTATACAGGGATTGCAGGGTGATGACCCTAAATATATTAAAACCGCCGCCTGTGCAAAGCATTTTGCCGTTCACAGCGGACCTGAGGAGGACCGCCACAGCTTTAACTCGGTTGTATCAAAAAAGGATATGTTTGAAACGTATCTGCCTGCATTTAAAAAGGCAGTAAAGGATGCAAAGGTCTGCGGAGTTATGGGAGCATATAACCGTGTAAACGGAGAAGCATGTTGTGCCTCCGAAACTCTTATAAATAAGATACTGAGAAACTGTTGGGGCTTTGACGGATATTTTGTATCCGACTGCGGTGCTCTTCCCGATATTGTATATCATCACAGGCTTGCAAGAAATCCTCTTAAGGGTGCCGCAATGGCTCTGAATGCAGGCTGCGATTTGGAGTGCGGTAAATTTTACCGACTGCTCTATTTTGCATATTTAAAGCAATACATTAATAAAGAAACCCTCAAGCAGTCGGTTTCAAGGCTTTTGGCTATTAGAAGCAGTCTCGGAATGTTTGACGAGGACTGCCCATATAACAGCATTTCTCCTGAGGAAAATGCTGTCCCCGAAAATGAAGAATTATCTGTAAGAGCCGCTGAACAAGGTATTGTTCTGCTTGAAAATAACGGCATTCTTCCCCTTAAAAGCAATAGTCAAAAAATTCTTGTCTTAGGCTACAATGCCGAAAACGACCTGGCTTATCTCGGAAATTACTGCGGTACGCCCAAACGTTTCTGCAAGGTAACCGAAGCCGTAAAGCACTATAACCCCGATACAGAATATGTACAGGGTTACTCCTATAATTTAAAGGAAAATAACACATTGCAAAATCAGGCACTTGAGAAAGCCGAAAATGTAGATTTGATTTTATTCTGCGGCGGACTTGACTGCTCCTTTGAGGGAGAACAGGCAGGTGAACTGCTACAGGGCGGCGGCGGTATGCTGGGAGAGCAGGGAGACCGTCAGTCTCTGTCGCTTCCCGACGTTCAGCAGGAGCTTTTGAAAAAGCTGTTTACCCTTAACAAAAAAATAATTATTCTGAATTTTTCAGGCGGATGTATTGATTTCAGAGAATGTCAAAAACACGCCGATGCAATTTTGCAATGCTGGTATCCCGGTGCTACGGGCGGAAAATCCATTGCAAATCTTCTTTTCGGAAATGTATCACCGTCGGGAAAGCTCCCCGTTACATTTTACAATTCCATTGATGATTTGCCTGATTTTGAGGATTATTCAATGGCAAACAGAACCTACCGTTATTTTAAGGGAGAGGTTCAGTACCCGTTTGGTTACGGACTGACATATACTGATTTTAAGCTGAATTCCTGTTGTCTTAACGGAAATGAGATAAAATGTGCCGTTAAAAATATCGGAGAATTTGACTGCTATGAAACACTTCAGCTTTATATGACCTGTCCGAAAGCAGATTACGATAATCCCATTCGTTCACTGATTAAGGTTAAGAGATTTCATTTGTCGTCGGGTGAGGAAAAAGAAATTTCCATTCATTTGAATGACAGCGATTTTTATTCCGTAAATGAGTCAGGCGATACGGTTTATCTTTCGGGAAAATATACTTTGTATTTGACAGACGGACAAAATATCACCTGCAATGCAGGAGAATATATAAATAAAAATGAAACCGTTATAATTGAAAAATGCCCGATTTAAAAGGTCGGTTAAATCAAAGATAAGAAGGTGAAATCATATGTATTACATAGGTGTTGATTTAGGCACATCGGCATGCAAAATGCTTTTGGTTGACGAAAAAGGAATAATTGTAAATTCAGTAACTGAGGAATATCCCATTTATTTCCCCCACCCTGCGTGGAGTGAGCAAAACCCTGTTGACTGGTGGAACGCCTGTGTTTCGGGTATAAAAAGGCTTACTGCGGATTTTGATAAGGCACTTGTCAAGGGTATAGGCATTGCAGGGCAGATGCACGGGCTTGTAGTCCTTGATGAAAATGACGAGGTTATACGACCTGCAATTTTATGGAACGATTCAAGAACTGCAAAGCAGGTTGACTATCTTAACGAAGCCGTAGGCAGTGATAAGCTTAGCAAATACACCGCTAATATTGCATTTGCAGGCTTTACTGCTCCAAAGCTTTTATGGATGAGGGAAAATGAGCCTGAATTATTCGGCAGAATTTCAAAAATAATGCTTCCTAAGGACTATATTGTATACCGTCTGACAGGTATTCATTCAACAGATTACTCCGACGCTTCGGGAATGCTTCTTCTTGATGTTGAGCACAAGTGCTGGTCAAAGGAAATGTGCAGTATATGTCATATTAGTGAAGCTCAGCTACCAAGGCTTTATGAAAGCTATGAAGAAGTATCAACCGTAAAAAAAGACATTGCAAAGGAATTAGGCTTGTCTGAAACCGTATACGTGTGCGCAGGTGCAGGCGACAATGCGGCGGCGGCAGTCGGAACGGGAACGGTCGGTGACGGACGGTGCAATATTTCCGTAGGCACATCGGGAACAATTTTTATCAGCAGTAACAGCTTTGGAGTTGATAATAACAATTCACTTCACAGTTTCGCCCATTCAGACGGAGGATATCACCTTATGGGATGTATGCTTTCGGCGGCATCCTGCAACAAATGGTGGATGGAGGATATCTTAAAAACAGATGATTTTTCAGCTGAGCAGAAAATGTTATCTCCCGAAAGCCTCGGCAGAAATCATATCTATTTTCTCCCCTATCTTATGGGCGAACGCAGTCCCATAAACGATACCGACGCCAGAGGTATGTTCATAGGTATGTCAATGGATTCAACACGTGCAGATATGACGCAGGCGGTTTTAGAGGGTGTTGCATTTGCAATACGTGACAGCTTTGAGGTTGCAAAAAGCCTCGGAATTGTTATTGAAAGGTCAAACATCTGCGGAGGAGGAAGCAAAAGCAGTCTTTGGAAAACGATTTTTTCAAATGTTTTGGGCATCCCTCTTGACACGGTTAAAACCGAGCAGGGACCCTCCTACGGCGGAGCAATTCTCGCTATGGTTGCCTGCGGTGAATATGACAGCGTCAAATCCGCAGTAAATGATTTAGTTGAAATTAAGGATACAGTTTATCCCGATAAACGTCTTATGAGTTTATATGAAGAACGCTATAAGCAATTCAAAAAAATATATCCAACCGTAAAAAATCTTTTTAAAGAAATTAATTAAGTAAAGGAGAATATATTATGATTACAAATATCCCAAATGTTAAATTAGGCATTATTGCCGTTTCACGCTCCTGCTTTCCCATGTCACTGTCGGAAAGACGCAGAAAGGCAGTTGTAAAGGCATACAGCGACGATATTTACGAATGTCCCGTTATTGTTGAAAATGAAAAGGATGCACAAAAAGCAGTTGAAGATGTGAATAATAACGGTGTAAACGCTCTTGTGGTATTCTTGGGAAATTTCGGACCTGAAACACCCGAAACCTTGATTTCGGAATGGTTTGATGGACCGATTATGTATGTTGCCGCCGCAGAGGGCGACGGAGATTTAATCGACGGCAGAGGCGACGCATTCTGCGGAATGTTAAACTGCTCCTACAATTTAGGGCTCCGCAACAAGACTGCATATATACCCGAATATCCCGTGGGCACGGCTGAGGAGCTTGCAGAAAAGCTAAGAGAATACATACCTATCGCAAGGGCTGTTATAGGTCTTAAGGGGCTGAAGATTATCGCTTTCGGTCCGAGACCCGACGATTTTCTCGCCTGCAATGCACCTATCAAAGCACTTTATGATATCGGTGTTGCTGTTGAAGAAAATTCCGAGCTTGACCTTTTAGCCGCATACAACAAGCATAGTAATGACCCGAGAATTCCCGAAAAAATTGAAGAAATGAAAAAGGAATTAGGCACCGACAATAAGTACGCAGGTATTCTCCCCCGTCTTGCACAGTATGAGCTTACCTTACTTGACTGGGCAGATGAGCACAAGGGCACAAGGCAGTATGTAGCATTTGCAAACAAGTGCTGGCCTGCCTTTCAGACAGAGTTTAAATTTGTTCCCTGCTATGTAAACAGCCGTCTTGCCGCAAGGGGAATTCCTGTTGCCTGCGAGGTAGATATTTACGGTGCTCTCAGTGAATACATCGGCGTTTGCGTGTCAGGCGGTGCGACAACACTTCTTGATATTAACAACACTGTTCCTAAATCAATTTATGATAAGGCAATCAAAAACAACAGTAATAAGCGTATCTCGGAAACCTTTATGGGCTTCCATTGCGGCAATACTGCCTGTGAGCTTCTTAAAAATCCTCATATGGGCTACCAGCTTATTATGAAGCGTGACCTTGAGCCTGAGCTCCCCGAGCCCGATATTACAAGAGGTACAATAGAGGGAAATATTGCTCCGGGAGAAATTACATTTTTCCGTTTGCAGTCAACGGCAGATACTCAGTTAAAAGCCTACATTGCACAGGGACAGGTTCTTGATGTTGACTGCGAAAGCTTCGGCTCAATCGGTATTTTTGCCATTGATGAAATGGAACGCTTTTACCGCCATGTGCTTATTCAAAAGCGCTTTCCGCATCACGGAGCAGTTGCTTTCGGTCACCACGGTAAAGCTCTGTTTGAAGTGTTTAAGTACCTCGGTATTGCCGATATTTCCTATAATCAGCCGAAATCAATCCCTTATCCTACAGAAAATCCCTTTAAATAATTTCTGATAAACGAAAAGGAACTCTGTGCGAGCTAAAGCCTACGCAGAGTTCTTTTATTTTACTGAGAAACGGCATCAGAGGACGCCTGCAAAACGGAGCACAATATAAGCGGCAAAACCTTTAATGCTTTGAAAAAGCACACAAAGACATAATTAATCAGCCTTTGCCAAAGAGGATATCCGTCGATATTCTCTTTCTATTATTAAAATCTTTAGTATTTGATATTGCTTTAAAAATTTGCTATGATATATTCAAATAAAAAATAAGGGCTGATGATATGAAATATGTTGAAAGGGAAACACCCTGCGGTATAACAAAAGGATTAGAAACCGAAAGATGTCTTGAATTTCGCGGAATACGCTACGCCCGTGCCGGCAGATATGAATATCCCACCGAGGAAAAGGAGTGGGACGGTGTATATGACGCAACGGAATACAAGGCCTGCTGCTATCAGCACAGAGCATTTGAAGATGACGCAAAGGTCAACCCTTTTTATCACGTAGAATTTCGCAAGGGATTGAAATTTACATACAGTGAGGACTGCTTTTTTCTTAATATATGGGCACCGAAAAATGCCGAAAGCTGCCCTGTTTTAATTTTTATTCACGGCGGAAGCTTTACGGGAGGCAGTACAGACGAAGGACATATCAAGGGTGAACGCCTTGCTGAAAAAGGAATAATCACCGTTGCAATGAACTACCGATTAGGTCCCTATGGCTTTTGCGCCCACAAGGATTTAAAAAACGGAAACGGCGTTTTGGCTAATTTCGGACTTTATGACCAGACTACTGCTATTCAGTGGGTAATCAATAACATATCAGCCTTCGGGGGAAATCCCGATAACATAACATTAATGGGACAAAGTGCAGGAGCAATGAGTGTCGACATTCACCTTAATAACCCTATGCTGAAGGGCAAAATTTCAGGTGCAATAATGCTCAGCGGTGCAGGTATGCAAAGATGCCTGCTTAAGCCTCTGACTGTTGATAAAATCACACCCTTTTGGGACAAAATAGTTAAAAACGCCGATGCCTTGTCAATGGAGGAGTTAAAGACCATTGATGCAAAGAAGCTTTACTATGCTTGGCTGAAGGCCTGTAAGGAAAGCAAATTCAGTATGCCGTATACCTTTCCCGTATATGACGGTATAATTTTAAATGAAAGCACCTTTAAACTAAACAAAATCCCCGATATACCCTATATTATCGGTTCAACCTGTACAGATATGATACCCATAGTTCTTGAGGGAATTAACAAAAAATGGGGAAAATATGCTCAGGCATATAATTCAAAGCCCTGCTATCTGTATAATTTTAACAGATTCTTACCGGGTGATGATTTGGGCGCTTGGCACTGTGCAGATTTGCTTTACATTTTTTCAACTCTTGATTTCAGCTGGCGTCCCTTTGAGGATATCGACTACAAAATTTCAGAGCAGATTTCCGACGCAATATGCAGTTTTGCTAAATGCGGTAATCCCAACTGTCAGTCAATTCCCAAATGGGAAGCAGATTACAGGAGACCTATGTCATTCTGTGAAAATACTGATTGCTCAAAATGGAAAACAAAAGACAACATAAAATTCACTTTAACAGGAAAAGGAAAAACAGTATAATGGGAAAATTTAAACATAGCTTCACCTTGAAGGAAGGCTCCGACACCTGCCGTATTTATACCTGCGACGACAATTTTGTTCGCCTTGATTTTGTCAGCAACAGTTGTCTGCGAGTTGCACTTTATAAGGATAAAAATGATATCCTGCCTACATTTTCCGTGGACCCCGATAATAAATTTTTAACACATGGCAGAGACAGGCTCAGCACCGACGGTTTTAAAATGAGTAAGCCGCAAATCAGTATAAATGGGAATGTCGAGCGATTTGCTATGCCATGCGGTGTGGAAATTGAGCTTGATAAAAATAATTTTCTGCTGAAATACAGTAAAAATGGTAAAGTTCTCTTTTCCGACCGTTCCCCTTTGGCTTATAATTTTGCAGGTGAATTTGGCAGAGAAAGCTACCATTACACAACAAGAGAAAAGGACGAATATATTTTCGGGCTTGGTGACAAGGGCGGTCTGCTCAATAAATCAGGCAGAGCCTTTCGCATTGAGGCTACAGACGCTATGGGCTATGACTCTGAAAAAAGCGATCCCCTTTACAAGCATATTCCTTTTTATATTTGCGAAAACAGTACCGGCTGCTACGGTATTTTTTACGACACCTCCGATACCTCCTACATAGATTTAGGCAAGGAAATCAATAACTATTACCCTGCCTATAAATATTTTAAAACTGAAGATAACTGTCTTATTTACTATGTCTTTTTCGGCACAAAGCTTTCTGTTTTACAGCAGTTTGCACAACTTTGCGGAAAGCAGGCGTTTCCGCCTAAATGGAGCTTCGACTATTGTGCAAGTACAATGGCTTATACAGATGCACCTGACTCGGAAAAGCAGATGGACGATTTCCTTGACAAATTGGAAAAATTCAACTTATCCTGCAAAGGCTTTTATCTCTCCTCAGGCTACACCTCTATCGGTGACAGGCGATATGTTTTCAACTGGAATTACGATAAATTTCCTAACCCGGAAAAATTTATAAAAAAATTTGCAGACCGTGATATTCAGATTATACCAAATATCAAGCCTGCATTTTTGGACAGTCACCCGCTATATAATGAGATTGCCGAAAACGGTTATTTCATAAAAAATCCTGACGGTACGCCCTTTGTGACGGAATTTTGGGACGGACTTGGCAGTTATATTGACTTTACAAACCCCGATGCTTTTAATTTTTGGAAGCAAAAGGTAGATGAAGCACTTCTTAATTTAGGAGTAACATCAACCTGGAATGACAATAACGAATTTGATATCCGTGACTGCGACGCAGTTTCTGACGGCTTTGGTACAGGAAAGGTTCAGGCAAGCAGAATAAGACCTGATTTAACCTATCTTATGGTTGCCTCATCATATATGGCACAAATTGAAAAAATGCCTGATATAAGACCGTTTCTTTCCTCAAGAAGCGGTAATATTGCAGTCAGACGTCTTGCACAGACATGGTCGGGAGATAACCGCACCTGCTTTGAGGATTTGCGATTCTGCCACAACATCGGACTTACAATGTCACTTTCGGGACTGTATTTTTACGGTCACGATTTAGGCGGATTTCACGGTGAAATGCCCTCAAGAGAACTGCTCCTGCGCTGGCTTCAGCACGGTATATTTGAGCCCAGATTTACTATC
Source organism: Eubacterium sp. (assembly GCA_051894075.1). Lineage (GTDB taxonomy): Bacteria > Bacillota > Clostridia > Oscillospirales > Acutalibacteraceae > Eubacterium_R. Next base: position 6,576 of record JBJFHZ010000107.1, on the reverse strand, counting down.
CACAGCTGGAACGAGGACGGCTCCGCTACAATGCCCTGGAGCTATCCCGATATAATGCCGACTGTAAAAAAATTGTTTGCACAGAGAAAAAGGCTTATCCCTTATCTTTATAGCTGTGCTTACAATTCTGTTGAAAAGGAAATACCCATGAACGCCCCTCCCCTGTTGCTTTACGACGACAAGGAGCTTTATTCTCAAAACGACAGTATGCTGGTTGGTACCGACATTCTTGTTCCTTTCATATTTGATGAGGGAAAGAAAAACACCGAAATCTATCTTCCTAAAAAAGATAGCTGGTATTTAAACGGCAAAGCTTACGCAGGCGGTCAATGGGTTAAGCTTACCATACCGATGACAGAGGAAATGCCCTACTTTATAAAAGCGGGAAGCATTATTCCCACCGATGAGGATAAAACTGTATTTACAGTTTATCCTGTTGAAATCGGCACCTTTGAAAGCACCTTCTTTACAGATGACGGCTTGACCTTTAACTATAAAAATAACGAATGTGTAAAATTGAATTTTTCTGTTCATTGCAATGAAAAATCTATAACGGTTGAATATAAAAATACGGGCAATGTACCCTTCACCCCTAAAATCAGACTATGTAGGGGTGACATCAGAAATCTGACCGTAAAAGAAATAATTTAAAATTCATCATAACAATAAACTACTATTCAATACTTATATTCGGAATATTTTCTATACGTTTAACACTGTGAATTTCTATATTATGCTCCTTTAATTGATCTGTAAATTCTTTACCCTCGGAGCTATATTTACTCATTATGGGGACCTCGTAGAATTCGTTATTATGCTCAATTATGTAATAGTATTCTTCTGACGAATCATAATAGACTCCTGCATAGCTATTAAACCATTCCTCAACCTGATAAACGGTTATGTTATCATAGCTTTCCGAAAATCCATATCGACCGGGAACAACGATTTCCTTTTCATTAAAGCCAATACAATCACTATTGGAAAAACAGAGCAATCCGAATGCCAAAGCTAATAAGATTACAGGAAGACTGATTTTCTTTATAACTGCCAAAGGACCTTTACCGTCACTGTACTTTGCTTTTGCAATTTCCTTTTCATCAGCAGAGCATAAAAGATAAACTAAAGGTCTGCCGATAATTCTAATCAATCCAAAGGAAAGAGCTAAAATAGATAAGAAAATACTAAAAATAAAGTCAGGGATAAACCCTCTTGAAGTATACCCGTTCGGAAAGGTCAATACAGCATTTGCGCCGAAAATCAACTCTTTAATCAAAAAATAACCGACGATGCAAGCGACAAACGAAAAAGCAATTACCGGTATATAAACCATCAATCTTGCTGTTTTAAAATCCCGACCCTTGTTGCTTTGGCTATCATAATAATTATCGCTGCTTGACAGATATTTCAAAAATCGCTTTTCATATATGGTAAGGTCGCCTTTATTAACTCTGCTTGAAAGATTTGAAATAGCTTTATCTCTTGGCATTTTTACAAATCTTGCCACATAGTCATATTCACCGTTGATATATTCCTCTTGGGAAATATTATCATAGTAGATTGCCTCCATATCCTTTCTGCGGTTTTTAATTAGCCTTGAAATATTTTTATTAGTATTTGCATTTCTGATATCCGCAGAATAATTTTCAATAATATAGATTAATTTATCAAGAGATTTATTTATACTTTTTTCCTCAATGCAATTATCAAATTCGTACACATTGAAATCGCTAATATCAAACAAATTAAATATATCATAAATTGTAAAGCGATAATCACAGCCACTGAAAGCAATATTAAAATACAGCTTTCCCTGCTTTAAGCCCCGGCTTTTATAGGTTATTGTGGCATAGTAACCACCGCAATCTAAAACCGCTTCAAGATAATGATTTTTTTCATCATCTTCGCTTTCAATATATTCAACCGCTTTAACGTGCCTGCTTTCATTGACGAAAGCGTCAATATAGGATTTTACCAAATTCATGTTTTGTCTTTGTGCTTTATTATTCATATATTCCCTCTATCCAATGCTTTCAACGCAATTATACATTATTTAATATATCAAGTTCAATAGAGTAATGAAGACTTTTTATTTTTTAATTAATAGTGATAAGTCTTTATGCACTTGCTTCAAGTGACGATTTCATATTCTAAAATCAAAATAATAAAATTAAGCAAAAGCAAATTAAACCGTGTACAAATTTTTTTGCACACGGTTTAATTTTATCTGTTAATCAAAGCTTGGGTTTGTTGCATAATAATTCTTGCTGTCCAATCTGTCTGTAACAAGCCTCAACCCTTCCCATCCACATCAATCCTGTAAAAAATATCACCGACCGATAACTCAAAAATCATATTTCACCATCTGTTCATCAGGTGGTGTTTTTGTTTTACCCTCGCGAAAAAAACAATTTCTATTATGAGAGCATAGAAAAACGATTAATGAATAATAGCATAAATAAAATATTGTATATGACTAATTGTTATGCTAAAATATGTATAGATAATTCTATGTTTTAATACATTTGAAAGGAATAACTTATGGGGAAGTTAAAATTTGATATTTCGGATAAAGTATCTAATGCGAAAGAAAAAGCAACAGGAATACTAAACAAAACAAAAGATACTTTAACAAAAATAGCCGATCAAAACGATGACGGAAAATTTGACAGAGAAGATGTTGCAAAAGTAACTAATGCAATTAAAGAAAGTGCTGATGAAAAAGCAAAGCAAATTGAACTAAAAAGATTACAGCCTATTTTCCCAGCAGACATTGATGATGGAGACTTTTTTATTCATAAATTTATTAGAGTTGCAGATAGAGATAAAAAGCGAGCTGAAAGCGAGGTTTGTCAAGGTTCAATAGGCTATTTTACAAACAGCAAGGGCATTCGTGTATTGAATATTTTTAGGGATAGTGTTGATGTTTTCGGACTTACTTTTTATCCTGATAACAGAAGTGAGTTTTATTATGTTGATCCGAGCGATAGGGATAGATACATAGCACTTGATGATTATTTCGATTATCTCAGAGTAGAAAGAGTTAATGAATTACAAAGAATTGCTCAAGATCTTGGTGCAAAGCATTTTAGAGTTACTTATGTTGAGGAAAAATCATCATATTCTGAAAAGAATGTTAGGGGAAACGGTAAGGCTGCTAATACTGTTACTGGAGAAGTTGAACGCAAAAGCTTTGGAGAAAAATATTCTAAAATTGAAATTGCAGCCGAAAATGATTTTCCGGGCAAAGAACCAATAAAACCTCAACTTAAATACTTATTGAGAGATCCAAGTATTCAAAATTTGATTACAATGAGATTAGATAGCGAATCTGCATTAACACACCAGAAGCTTATGATAAAATTGAGTAATTCATCGGGCTTAAAAGAAAGTGATGCTGTGAAAATTGACGCAGTTTTAAAAGGAATGAAATTTACAGGAAACACAACTGTTCAAAGTGAAGCAAGAAACGAAGCAAGACGATATTTAGAATACGAAATTGATTTTTAATGAATATTGCATAGCAACAAAGCCGAGAGTGGTTGTAAACTGCTCTCGGCTTAATTTATTTAAACACTTATTTCATACACATCAATCCTGTAAAAAATCACTGACCGATAGCTCAAAAAACATTTTTTGAAAAAATTTCAAATTCCTATTGACTCTCACGTTGCGTTATAGTTTATACTGTAATCAACGGGAGGGATAAGGATGAAAACAGTTAAGGAAATTAGCAGATTAACAGGTGTCAGCGTGCGCACACTTCATTATTATGATGAAATAGATTTGCTGAAGCCAACGCAAATTACAGATGCAGGCTACAGGCTGTATGACGATACGGCTATTGAACGACTGCACAGCATACTGCTTTTTCGTGAACTGCAATTTCCGCTTAAGGAAATCAAGGCAATATTAGACAGTCCGGACTTTGATACAAAAACTGCACTTAACGAGCAGATAGAATTGCTTGAATTGCAGAAAAAACGCCTTGATAAAATCATCAGCTCCGCCCGTGAAATTCTAACAAAAGGAGTGAATAATATGAGCTTTTCATCATTTGATAAAACAGAGCTTGAGCAGTATTCTGCCGAGGCAAAGGAAAAATGGGGACATACATCTGCCTATAAGGAATACGAGCAAAGGCATACCGACTCGGCTGATAAAACCGATGAATTTATGCAGATTTTCGCAGAGATAGGAAAGGTTAAGCACCTTTCTCCCGACTGCGAGGAAGCACAAAGGCTGATTAAAAAATTACAGAATTTTATCACGGAAAATTACTACACCTGCACAGATGAAATTCTAAAAGGCTTGGGCGAAATGTATGTTTCCGATGAACGCTTTAAGAATAATATCGACAAGGCAGGCGGTATCGGCACAGCCGAATTCACCGCCAAAGCAATTAACTGTATGAAGTAAAAAGCCGAGACATAATAGAATAGCCTGTATGCACCAAATGCACCAGGAGGGTGCATTTAACTACGCTCAAACAATTTAAAAGCCGAGAGTAAATTTTCGCTCTTGGCTTAAATCATTTTTATTGACAACAACTCGCTAATAAAATATCATATAATTATTGTTAGAGTGTTTTCTTATCACCGTGTGTATAAGAATAACTCATAATTCGCAGATAAAATCGGTTATAAATAGGTGATAATTATGGATTTGCTACTAAATGATTTACTACATTTATCAAAAGAAGAAATAGCAAACAGCAAAATAGAGTTTAATATGCAGGCTGGCAGTGGCGGACAGCCATTTCTTGACCGATGGCTAAAACACAGTGAAGTTGAAAAAATGTCAGGCACTTGTGCAGATTGCTCATATTGGGGTTGGTATGGAAAACAGCGTAATTTTCGTACTGGACAATGGGTATTCAGTTTTGCAAGGATGACTGATGATGAATGGTTATTGATTTCTGCAGCAGAAATTGTTGATGTTCCTAATGATGGATGGGCAACAACAAATGTGTTAGAAAAATTTGTGCCGTTGTTTGGTAGATTGATTATAAAATGTAAGAAGGGTAATACTTTCTCAAGATATGTATTCAACCTAAATAAGTATCTTGAACAAGCAACTGTAAAGGAAATACTACCTTGTTTATATTGTGGTGAGAGCTTCGTAGGTTATTATAGAGTACATTTACCTTATCATCGTCTATCCGATATTTTTAACGGAAGAATACTACCTACATATTACGAGGCATTAAAGAAAATAACAGGAGTATATTGTTTGACAGATACTCACACCGGAAAGCTTTATATAGGCTCTGCCACAGGCGAAGATGGAGTTGCTCAAAGGTGGGGAAACTATCTTGACTCAAAGCATGGTGGAAATAAAAAGCTTATTGCTTTGTATAAACAAAAAGGTCCCGAATATTTTGAAAAGTATTTTACCTATACATTACTTGAGTATTTTAGTTTGTCATATGACCCAATAAAAATACTGGAACGTGAACAATACTGGAAGAAGTGCTTTGATACTATAAAAAATGGATATAACGATAATTAGAGGAACGAATGGAGTGTACCACAATGGCAGATATGAAACAAATACATGATTTTGCTATTAAATGGTGTGATAAATTTTGTGACCAGAACACTAATTACATAGATTTAGTTGACCATTGGATGGGTGACGATTGTGCTTCTCTTGGCTTTAATATGGATTGTGGACATGCATTTTCCGACAAATACGGGCAAGCGATAAACAATTATGAGGAATTGAAGAAAATCATTGACGAGGTAACAGACATTTCTCTACTTGGTTCTGCCATTTATTCTCGGTGGAGATATTTTAACCATTGGTCATATACCGGTGCAGAAATTTTAGAACCACAGAATCGCGATTGGTTTATTTTGTCACTTAGCAGATTGGCTTTGCTTTCTGAATAAAATGCTTTATCTACCATATACAAAGAATAACCACCACGGGAGCATTTAACTACACTCAAACAATATAAAAGCCGAGAGTAAATAACTACTCTCGGCTTGAATCATTTTTATTGACAACAACACCCTAATAAAATATCATATAATTATGATTAAGATTATGTTTGTGTGCCACGGGAACATTTGCCGTTCGCCGATGGCTGAATTTGTGTTAAAGGATATGGTTAGGCGCAGAGGCTTGGAGAAGGATTTTGTAATTGCCTCCTCTGCTACCAGCACGGAAGAAATATGGAACGGTGTGGGCAATCCTGTTTATCCGCCTGCAAGGGATATTCTTGAAAGTCACGGCATTGACCCAAGCGGTAAAAGAGCCGTTCAGCTTAAAGTGGATGACTACGATAAGTACGATTTGTTTATCGGTATGGACAGTGCCAACATTCGCAATATGACTCGTATTCTCGGCGGAGATAAGGACAACAAAATCCATAAGCTGATGGAATACACAGGCAGTAGTGCAGATGTTTCGGACCCGTGGTACACCCGTGATTTCGACAGGTGCTACAAGGACATCTATGCCGGTTGCGAAGCCTTGCTTAATTCTTTAATATGACAAAAAAAGGTGGGTTCAAATGAGCCCACCTTTAATAATGCCTTACATACTTTGTTTAATGATTTTTCTTATCTC
>JBJFHZ010000106.1:0-32500 GCA_051894075.1 Eubacterium sp. | reverse complement strand
AAAAATTTGTTGCAATAAATTCTAAAAAATCAATAATGTGTTCCCTCGGCACAGTACGCATTGTGTGCGTGCCGACAGAGCAGAGGGGATTATCAAGGGGAATGGGCATCTTTGATGCTTCCCCTTGATTTGCTTTCTTTGTTTCGTTTCTTTCGCAACTCGAAAGAAATGAAAAACCCCGCGTTAGCGGAAACATAATATATCTGCTTTGCAGATGTACTATACAAGCCCTAATTTGTAAAATCAATATCCGAGACTTTCGTTTACAATTATTACTTTAATTCTATCCTTATGTCTTTGTTGGGCAGATACAACATAGTTACAGCAAACTCTGGAGGGGCTTGCACATCCGTCGCATATAAAGGGGCTTTCCTTTGAAAGAGAAACACATTTGCCTGTTTTTCTGCAAGGAGTGTCAAGATTTAATCTGACTGTGTTAGGAGGAGCCGCCTTACATTTTACTCGTTCAATTGCCTCATTGATGTTTTTAACTATCTTATTTACGCCCACAACCATAATAACCTGCTTTGGACCGTAAACAATGCAGGCAACTCTGTTAGAATTACCGTCAACATTGTAAAGCTCACCGTTTTCGGTTACGGCATTTGAAGAGCAAAAAAAGGTATCACAGCCAAAGGCACGGACGTAAGCCTGTCTTAATTCTTCGCCTTCAAGCCCTGTTCTGTCGATAAAATCATAATCACCTGATTTAAGAAGGTCTATAACACCTGTTTCCTTTAAGGACTCCGAGCCGCCGTTTGATACGCTTTCGCCCTTATTTATCAGCGTTTTTATAAGAGGTACAACATCCTCCTTCGTTTCAACAAAATAAGGCTTTATATTGTTTCTTTCAAGATTTTTCATTGTTTTTTCAATTACGGAATTAGTAGTCATTTATATCCTCCTTGTTTTCGTAAGCCGTATCTTCCTCTATTGAGGCTTTTGCCGTTGTTGTTTTATCGGAATCGTCGCCTATCATTCCCTCGTTTGGAATGTCGCCTTCGGCGATAAGCCCGTATTTTATCTTTATCATAAGTATTCTTGCAACAGAGTCCTCAATCTGCGAAAGCTCTATTCTGCCATCCTCAACTGCCGCCGCAATGGCACGTGCCTGAATGCCCACATCTGTAGCGCAAATCATATCGTTGCCTGCCATAATTGCCTGAACGGCTACCTCGCCCTTGTCGCCGCCTACGTATTCTCTTACGCCGCTCATTCCGAGACCGTCGCATACAATTATTCCCTCAAAGCCCATATTTTCTCTAATGTAGTTATGGAGCTTTTTTGAAAGAGAGGCAGGTACACCCTCATCGAAATCGTCAATGATGTTATGGGACACCATTATAAACGGCACATCTGCTTCAACTGCCGCTTTAAACGGGAGCAAATCTCTCTCCTCAAAGGATTCCCAGCTTCTTGTGTCAACGCTTGAATTTGTATGGGTATTTGAATTATTACCGTATCCGGGAAAATGCTTTACACAGGAAAGGAAATTATTTTCATTCATCGTTGTAACAACATTTGTAACATATTCGCTTACGGCATTGGGGTCGGTTGAAAAGGCTCTGCCGTAAATATAGTCGGAGCGTGAATATGGCACGTCTGCAACAGGAGCAAGGACAGTATTAATTCCCAAATCGGTCATAAACTCGCTTTTATCCCTTGCATCATCAATTACAGCCTGCCATCCACCGCTTTGATAAAGCCTGATACCCGATTTAAATGGCTCACTTCTGTACTGACTGTACTGCGAAACTCTGTTTACTCCTCCGCCCTCTTCGTCAACTGCCATAAATGCAGGAATTTTTGCCGCATTTTGATATTCGGCTATTTCCTGTCTTGTTTCCTCGGGGGTAGAATTTTCAAAATTTCTTGAGAAAAGGATATATCCGCCAAACTGCCATCTCTCCATTTTCTGCAAGGGTTCCTCCTTCGGTATGTAGTAGAGAAGCATTTGGTCAACCTTTTCAAACAAGGTCATATTCTCAATTATTTTTCTCGCCTGAAGCTCCACAGGGTCGGTGTATTTATCCTCAAGAGAGGTGGTGGATACGGCTTGCTTTGTGGTGGTTTCCTCTGTTTCGGATTTTTTATTCTGCACGAGAGTAACCTCAAAAACTATTATCGCCGCAAGCAAAACCGCTAACAGAGATACAATTATTTTTACACTTTTTTTCATTTCAATCAAACCTTGCTCCAATATTTTCTGTCAAGCGAACGGTACTGTAATGCCTCGGCAATATGGGATATTTCAATATCCTCTGCACCGTCAAGGTCTGCAATAGTTCTTGCAATACGCAAAATCTTGTCATAGGCTCTTGCAGAAAGCCCCAGCCTTTCAAAGCTTGCTTTCAAAAGAGCATTTGCATCGTCAGATAAAACGCAAAATTCCTTTGTCATCCTCGGTGTCATTTTAGCGTTACAGCTGACATTTGTACCTTTAAAGCGTTTTTGCTGAATTGCCCTTGCTTTATTTACTCTGCTCTTAATTTCTTCGCTTTTTTCTTCGTTTCCCTTGCCTGAAAGCTGCTCATATTCAACAGGGGCAACCTCGATATGAATATCAATTCTGTCAAGAATAGGTCCTGAAATTTTGTCCATATACCTTTTCTTTGCGGCGTCTGTACAAGAACATTCCTTAGTAGGATGACCGTAAAAGCCGCAGGGACAGGGATTCATAGCGGCAATCAGCATTATATTTGACGGATAAGAAACGGAGCCTGCAGCTCTTGAAATATTAACTATACCGTCCTCTAATGGCTGTCGCATAGATTCCTTTGCCCGCCTGTCAAATTCGGGAAATTCGTCCATAAATATGACACCGTTATGGGCAAGGCTGATTTCTCCCGGCTTCGGTGACGTGCCGCCTCCCGTAAGTGCCTGTGCCGAAACAGTATGGTGGGGTGAACGAAACGGTCTCTTATCAATTATAGCCTGACCGTCGGGAATATTGCCCGCAATGGAATAAATCTTTGTGGTTTCCAGCTTTTCTTCAAAGCTCATATCGGGTAAAATAGTGGGAATTCTCTTTGCAAGCATTGATTTACCTGAACCAGGAGGCCCTATCATCAAGCAGTTATGACCGCCTGCCGCCGCAATTTCCAGAGCCCTTTTAGCCTCGCTCTGACCCTTTACGTCGGAAAAATCAACGTCATATGTAATTTCTCTGTCGATAAGATTTTCGCTTTTTGCGGGAGTAACGGCTTTTTCGCCTGAAATATGCTGCATAACCTCAAATATATTTTTAACAGGCAAAGCCTCTATACCCTCAAGAACACCGCCCTCAAGTGCATTGTCAAAGGGAATAAACACGGATTTTATGCCCTTATTCTTCGCCTCAATAAGCATAGGCAAAACACCATTTACCTTTCTTATTTCACCGTCAAGAGAAAGCTCACCGATATAAGCGTACGCTTCGGTGTCGCCTTTAATCTGTCCTGATGCTTTTAATATTGACACAAATACAGGCAAATCGTAAAGAGCGCCCTCTTTTTTTATATCGGCAGGGGCAATATTAACCGTTATTCTTGAAACGGGAAATTCAAGATGACAGTTTTTCATAGATGCCCTGACTCTTTCTCTGCTTTCCTTTACTACTGCGTCAGGCAGACCTACTATATCAAATCTCGGCAAACCTCGGCTGATATCACACTCAACCGTAACCTCAAAAGCATTTAAACCGAAAATTCCCAGACTTTTTACTTTTGCAAACATATCCATCACCAAAATAATAATCTACGAATGATTATATCATTTAAGTTGCCTGTTGACAATATATTTTAATAGGTTTAAAATATGAACAGCAAAAAATATAAAAACAGATTAAGGATGTGCTTTTATGGATATTAACGCACTTTACAACGAATGGCTTGAAAAGGCAACTGCCGACCCTGACCTTAGAAAAGAGCTTGAAGAAATCAAGGGTAAGGACGATGAAATTCTTGACAGATTTTACCGTTCTCTTGAATTCGGTACAGCAGGTCTCAGAGGCGTTATCGGTGCCGGAACCAACAGAATGAACTACTACACCGTAGGAAGAGCTACACAGGGACTTTCGGATTTTCTCAATAAGCATTTTAAAAACCCTTCAATAGCTATCGGCTACGATTCAAGAATTAAATCGGAATATTTTTCAAAGGAAGCGGCAAAGGTTCTCGCCGCAAACGGAATTAAGGTTTATCTTTACAAGGAGCTTGAGCCTACTCCCTGTCTTTCCTTTGCAATAAGGCATTTTAAAACCTCAAGCGGTATTATTTTAACAGCATCTCATAACCCTGCAAAATATAACGGCTACAAATGCTATAACGAAAACGGCTATCAGATGACCGACGAAGAGGCTGAGGAAACCTATGGCTATATTCAAAAGGTTGACTATTTTACAGGAATTAAGACTATGGATTTTGATGAGGCTGTCAGCAAAGGTCTTATCGAATTTATGGGTGAAGATATTATTGACGCATTTCTCGACGAGGTTATTAAGCAATGCGTAAATCCGGGTATCTGCGAAAAGGCTGACCTCAGCGTAATTTACACTCCTTTAAACGGAACAGGCAACAAGCCCGTAAGAAAAATACTCGACAGAATAGGCGTTGAAAATGTTTACGTAGTACCGGAGCAGGAAAATCCCGACGGCAACTTCCCAACCTGTCCTTATCCTAATCCTGAAATTAAGCAGGCATTTGAATGTGCTTTGAAAATGGCTGAGAATATCAAGGCTGATTTGCTTCTTGCAACCGACCCCGACTGTGACAGAGTTGGTATTGCAGTTCGCAACAACGGCGGCGAATATCAGCTTATGACAGGTAATGAGGTAGGTGCTATGCTTCTTAACTATCTCCTTTCCTGCAAAAAGGAACAGGGTACTCTTGCACCAAGCTCCATTGCCGTTAAGTCCTTTGTATCAACAGATTTGGCAGAGGTTATTGCCAAAAAATACAACTGCACATTTAAAAATCTTCTCACAGGCTTTAAGTATATCGGCGAGCTTATAACTCAGCTTGAAGCTCAGGGCAAGGCAGAGGATTTTGTAATGGGCTTTGAGGAGTCATACGGATATCTTGCAGGCACCCACGCAAGAGATAAGGACGCAGTTGTTGCATCAATGCTCATATGCGAAATGGCGGCATACTACAAGGCTCAGGGCAAAACACTTATTGATGTTATGAACGGACTTTATGATGAGTTCGGCTATTATCTCAATATTGTTAAAAGCTACACCTTTGAGGGTGCCAGCGGTATGAAGAAAATGGCAGAAATTATGGACGGTCTTCGCAATAACGCTCCACAATCAATGGCTGATTATAAGGTAACAAAAATCGACGATTACAAAACATCTGTTTCAACAGATACCGAAACGGGCAAAACCGAAGAAATCACTTTGCCGAAATCAAATGTGCTTGCATATGCTCTTACAGACGGCAACAAGCTTATAGTTCGTCCTTCGGGAACAGAGCCGAAAATTAAAGCATATGTAACAGCAGTAGGCAAGGACAAAAAGTCGGCTGAGGTAATTGCCGACAAGCTTCTCCAAGAGGCTGACAATTTGATGAAATAACAAATAGGAGAAATAAAAATGCAACAAAAATGGGTAAAAATTACCGCAATTATTCTTGCGGCTCTAATGGCTGTCAGCGGTCTTGGAGTTGGAATTGTAGGCTTATTAAACTAAATAAGATATAAAAAGAAAAGGCGCTCTCCGAGGAGAACGTCTTTTCTTTTTAAGGGGTAAAATTTATGTGAAAACGCAAAATTAATTAAGTGGCTGTCACCAGCCTGCAAACATTATCGGCTTACTGAAGCTTTTGAACCGATATTCTGTCTGCTCTGTCCAACTGCAACGGGAACCGAATTTTTCAGCATAGCGCCCTTAATCATAAAGAACGCTACATCCTTGCTGATTCTCTCATAATCAACATTGAGGATTTTTGCCGAAACGTACTTGTTGAATAAATTTATGAGCGGTCCCATACAAAAAGCTGTTATAATTGTTCCGACTCCGATGTTGTGGACTCCCGAAAAATTTCCGTGAAGCAATGACGTCAAGCCGCCGCTTATAACAAGTCCCACGAGAACAACCGTTACATCTGTTATGACTCTCACCCATTTATGCTCAAGCTTAATACCTCTGCTAAGCATAAATCCCAAGGCGTCATAAGGACCTACTCCCACGTTTGCAGTAAAGAACAGTGAACAAGCAAAGCACAGAGTAATTATACCCGCTGCGAGAAGGGGTACACGCAGAGCCAAGGTATAATGCTCTTTAACCATAGGTTCAAATATATTCTGGAAAAATTCACAGATATATCCGCATCCGACCATATTGAAAACCGTACCGACACCTACCAAGCCTCTGTGAGCCACTATGATAACATAGAGAAGAATCACAAAATTAACTATCAGCTGATAAGTACCAAAGCCAAGTCCTATGGTGCTTGCCACGTTCATATTCATAGAGGTGAAAGGATCAACACCGAAGCCCGAAACAGAGAACAGCGAAATTCCAAAGCCCATAACAACGATACTGATAAGGGAGAGAATAACTCGTTTCACCATATGGTGCTGAGCAAACATATCTTTTATGTATCCATAGGCTTCTAAACGAAAACGCTTCATTAAATACTCTGCGTGCCTCCTGTATATCTCATTTCCTCTCTTTGACACCATTATATTCTTACACTTAAAAAAGTCAACTTTTTTGTGCAAGTTTCTACCTATGTAACACTTTGCACAAAGATATACGAAAGTTTTTGTACAAAGTCAACAAATTATTATTCCATTTGCTTGCCAAGGAAAGCCGCCGCAACCTGTACCAGCTTTATATCTGTTTCTGTGGGGAGAGTGTGGTCCTCATCTTCAATAAGAGCAACTGCTCCGCTGACATCTCCTCCGTACATAATAGGATACACAACATTAGCCTTTCTTGAAAAGCCTTCAATGGCACTCATACCGGGTATAGAATCGCTTGCAATATGGATTGCCCTGTTCTCCATAAGCTCCTCAAGACTCTTTGTTACCCTGCGTTCAAGAATTTCCCTTTTACTGATACCCGAAGCGGCTATAACGTGGTCGTTGTCCATAATCGCAATGGGCAGACCGCCGTTTTTATGCAGTACCTCTGCATATTGATTTGCAAAGTTTGAAAGCTCTCCTATAGGAGAATATTTTTTAAAAATAACCTCTCCCTCTGCGTCGGTAAAAATCTCAAGTGGGTCGCCCTCTTTTATTCTGAAAGAACGTCTGATTTCCTTTGGAATAACAATTCTCCCTAAATCATCTATTCTTCTTACTATTCCTGTGGCTTTCATTGCCGTCACTCCTCAATTATTGTAAATGTATCTGTAATATTTTGCACATTTTAGTTACTGCTATACTACAAAATATTTAGGATTTTTTGGAAATACAAAAAGTAAATTAACGCTTTAATTTATTAAGCCTTTAATATTTTGTTTACATACCGTCAATTATCTTGTAATTACCATTGTTTACAATAAATAACGGTGGTATGATGAAAAGAATTTTTAAAGGGTTTTTATTGATTTTAGGGTCGTTTTTACTTTTTATTTTTTTAGCTCCCATTGCAGCAAACATATTTAATATAGGAAATATTGTGGGAATTTTAATATCGCTGTGCATTTTATTCTCAGGCATATTTTATGACAGTATTCTTTTCCTTATAAAGAAGATATGCTCGATAAGGGTAGGAAAAATTTGCTTTTGCACCTTTTCAACGGCAATGGTCGCACTTATACTCTGCTTTGCTACAGCTCTCGGGGCAGTAATATCTTACTCCTCAACCAATGCCGAAAAGGAGCAAACAATAATTATTCTCGGCTGTGCCGTAAACAAGGATAAACCAAGTGCCATGCTGACATCCCGTGTAAACGCCGCATGTAAATATATGAGAAGCAACAAAAACGCCGTTGCCGTTTTGTCCGGAGGCAAGGGAGATGGCGAATATATTTCCGAGGCGGAATGTATGTATGACCTTATGATTCAAATGGGGATTGAAAAGGAAAGGCTATATATTGAGGACAAAAGCACAAACACTAACGAGAACATTGAAAATTCTCTTAAAATAATAGAAGAAAACGGACTAAGCAAGGATATCGCCATAGTATCTTCTGATTATCATTTAAAAAGGGCTTCAATGATAGCAGAGAAAAACGGAATTGAAAATCCTAAAAGAATAAGTGCATCATCGGGATTTTTTGCCGTTCCTACATTTTATTTCAGAGATGCTTTAGGCGTAATAAAGGAATTTGTAATAGGATAAATTATGAAAGTAATAGCACACATATACGATGACTTTCCCGATAAATTCGGGATTCCCCGCCAAAGCGGAATCGTAAAAGAGCTTACGGGCACAATTATTTTTGAAAAGGAATACAGAATCAAGGAAGCGCTGGAGGGAATTGATGATTTTTCTCATTTATGGCTGATATGGCAGTTTTCGGAAAATCTCCGTGACAGCTGGTCCCCTACCGTAAGACCTCCGAGACTTGGCGGAGAAAAGCGAAAGGGAGTTTTTGCAACAAGGTCACCATTCAGACCGAACCCTATCGGACTATCCTGTGTTAAGCTTGAAGAAGTAAGGAATACCGACAAATACGGAGAAGTTCTTATAGTAAGCGGAATTGACCTAATGAACGGCACTCCAATATATGATATTAAACCTTATATTGCTTACTGTGACAGCGTACCTGAGGCTTTGGAGGGCTTTGCAAAGGATGTTAAGGATTATGAGCTGACGGTGAATTTTGACAGCGATTTGCTTAAGAAAATACCTGAAGATATGCAAAAGGCTGTAATCGGTATTCTAAAGCAGGACCCAAGACCTGCCTACCACAACGATCCCGAAAGACTTTACGGCGTAAAATATGCCGACTTTGACATAAAATTCAAGGTCGGCGGAAATGTTCTTACTGTTATTGATATTGTTAAATATTAATTTATAAAACAGATTTAGCCTCCTTTGTCAGAGGGAGACGCTTCTGCAATGGCTAATCTATCAATTAAATTTGAACTGTAAAGGAATAGCCCTCGTTTCTGACCTCGTCAATTACATTTCCGAGAATGTCCGCATTTGTTTTGCTGACTGCGTGGAGAAGCATAATCTCGCCCGGATGAATATAGGTTGTAATTTCCTTATATGCCTCTGCTTCATCAGGCGGATTTTGAGTATCCCAGTCTGCATAGGCAAAGGACCAGAAAATGCTTTTATAGCCTAACTCTTTAGCAAGGGCAAGGGTATCCTCACTGAATTCACCCTTAGGAAATCTGAACAAGGTCATTTCGTAATTAAACTGCTTTTTCATATAATTATGAAGATACATTATTTCTTCTGTTGCAACTTCACGTCCTACCTCGTCCATTGTATAATGGCGGTAGGTGTGGTTTCCGATTATATGGCCCTCATCAATCATTCTTTTGATTAAATCGGGATTATCCTTTGCAAAATCATAGGTGACAAAGAAAATTGCCTTAACCTTTTTCTCCTTGAGAGTATCAAGAATTGACGGTGTATATCCGTTTTCGTATCCCTCATCAAAGGTTAGGCAAATCTTCTTTTTGTCATTAAGAAGAAATGAAGCCCCTAAATTTTCATACTGACCCTGAAGCATAACGGGATCTGTGGGCTGTTGATGATTTTCGGCTCTGCCGGGTCCCCAAATCACCTTTTCCGTATTATAGGTTTGGGAAAGGACTGCATCAGGCTGAACCGTTGTTTGAGCAACATTTGTTTTACCCTCCTTTGTTGTACTTTCCCCTACTGCCTCTGTAGTACTGCCCGATAGGGAAGATGTTGTATTTTGGGTTGAATCGGCATTGTTGTTATTTGTGTTGTTTGCACTGCAACCGCATAATAGTCCCACGCAAACAAGTGATAGTATTAATTTTTTCATAATAAAAAATCCTCCTGAAATTATTTTTTGTCGGGAGGATTTTTATATTACTGTAAGAAATTGAAAAAATTTAAACAAACTTGATTATTTGCAGTAATGACAAAGCAATATGTTTTTGATATAATGTAATATAAATATGACAGGTGATTAGAAATGAAGAATTTAATTAACTATATTGATGAATTCGGTAATATTAAATTTGCTCAAAAGGATTTTAATGAAATCGACAATTTAATATTTTCCCAGCTTGCTTATACGGACTTCAAAGGAATTGTAGGATATGACAGCAGCATCACTCTTTCGGAAGCGGCTAAAAGATTTTTTACAATTTATAATGATGATGACATAAATGAGCTTATAGGAATCAGTGCAAAATCAGCACAGCTTTTGAAGAAATGCTCACAATTTGATAGATACAAAAATGTTATTATATGCCACTACATCAATAACGTAAATGATGAAATTGATAAGCAGTTCTCAGCAGTTCACTTTGTTCTTGACAACAACATAGACGTTGTTGCCTACAGAGGTACAGACGTCACCGTTACGGGAGTAAAGGAATCCGCTATGCTCTCCTATATGTTTCCTGTTCCTGCGCAAATTGAAGCGCTGTACTACTTTCAGGAAACCTGTATGAAGCACAAGGAGAATATAATTCTATGCGGTCACTCAAAGGGAGGAAATCTTGCAATTTTTGCGGCAGTAAACTGTTCAAATTCCTTAAAGAAAAGAATCACAGCCGTTTATGAGGACGATGCACCGGGCTTTCCTAAATACTTTTTTGACAGATATGACTATAAACAGATTAAAGATAAAATTCACCTGATTACACCTCAAGGCTCCATAATAGGCAGAATGCTTTATCACGATGCAAAGCCTGCAATTATTCACAGCTCTGCCTCTGGACTGAAACAACATCAGGCATCAAGCTGGGAGGTTGACGGTGACAGCTTTGTCAGAGAGGAAAATTACGACTCTTTTTCTGATTTCATAGACGATTATCTTGACAGTCTGCTTGACTATGTTTCAGATGAAGAGCTGGAACTGTTTTTTGACACACTTGAATATGTGGCACTTAATATGGAAATTGAGGATTTTTACGATATAAAGGAAATAGATATTAGAAAAGCCTTTTCTCTTATTGATTCCTTCAGCAAAATTGAAGAAAGCCAAAAGGAAAAATTCAAGCAAATTCTAAAAAAAGTATCTGCCGATTTCGCAAAGGATTACTTTTCGGAAAAGGCACAGAAATATTTTGAGCGCTTTGAAAAGCTCGGTCAAATAAAAGAAAATGCTCAAAAAAAGGAATAATTCCAATATTTTATTGCATTGACAATTAAATCACATTGAATGTTTTGTTTTTTTATGTTATAGTAATATAGTATGACGTAGAAATTTGAGGGGGTTCAGATTAAATGAAGCTTAAATCATTTAAAAAAGGTGTTCATCCTTTTGAAGGCAAGGAGCTTTCAAGCGGCTGTGCAATTAAGAAAATTGACGCCGGTGATATTCTTGTCTATCCTCTGTCACAGCACATCGGTAATCCGGCAAAGCCTGTTGTAGCTGTTGGCGACAGAGTACTCAAGGGTCAGATGATAGCCGAGGCTGACGGAGTTATTTCCGCACCTATTCACAGCGCTGTATCGGGTACTGTAAAGGCTATTGAAGAAAGGCTCACTTTGGACGGAAGCCGTCAGGAATGTATTGTTATTGAAAACGATAAGGAAAATGAAGCTATTGACGGCTTCGGAACAGAAAGAGAGCTTGACAGTCTTACAAGAGAAGAAATCATCAATATAATTAAGGAGTCCGGTATTGTCGGTCTCGGAGGTGCAGGCTTTCCTACAGGCGTAAAGCTTTCTCCTAAAAATCTTGACGATATTGACACGCTTATCATCAACGGGTCTGAATGTGAGCCATACTTAACAACAGACTATCGTTTGATGCTTGAAAAATCAGATGAGCTTGTTGAAGGCATCAGGGCAGCTTTAAAGCTGTTCCCTAAGGCAAAGGCTGTAATCGGCATTGAGGACAACAAGGAGGATGATTTCAAGCTTCTTACGGAAAAAACCGACACTGACGACAATATTTCAGTTTACGAGCTGAAAACAAAATATCCGCAGGGCGGTGAAAGACAGTTAATCTACGCCGTTACAGGAAGAAAAATTAATTCTAAAATGCTTCCTGCTGATATGGGCTGTATTGTTATTAATGTAGGTACCTGTTGCGCAATTTACGAGTCGGTTTATAAAAGTATGCCCCTTATTCATAAGGTTATGACAATTACGGGCGAGGCGGCAAATTCGCCCTGCAACCTTGATGTTCCTATCGGTATGAGCTACAGCGAGGTTCTTGAAGCCGCAGGCGGCGCCTCGGAAGATACTGTAAAATTCCTTTCGGGCGGTCCTATGATGGGATTTGCGCTTAGTACACTTGATGTTCCTGTTGTGAAAACCTCAGCGTCAATTGTTGCTTTCTCGACAGATGATGTTGCGGCACTTAAAACATCGGCTTGTATTCACTGCGGCAGATGTGTAGGCGCCTGCCCTGAAATGCTTGTGCCTCAAATGATGGCAAAGGCTGTTAAATCAAATAATTTTGATAGCTTTGCAAGGCTTGGCGGTATGGAATGTATTGAGTGCGGATGCTGTACCTATGTGTGCCCTGCTAAAATACCGCTTACACAGTTATTTAAACACGGAAAAGCAACTGTACGCTCTAATGCGTCAAAGGCTTAAGGAGGTGTATGGATATGTATAATGTTTCGGTTTCTCCCCATGTCAGAGAGCAAAGCACCACAAAATCAATTATGAGAGATGTGGCTTTTGCCCTTCTTCCCACACTTGCCTTCGGCGTGTATCATTTCGGAATTAAGGCGCTGATTGTTATTGCTGTCAGCGTTGTTACCTGCGTAGTATGTGAACTTCTTTTTGAGCTGATTACAAAAAAGCCCATTACGGTATTTGACTGGAGTGCAGTTGTAACAGGCCTTATCCTTGCAATAAACCTTCCTGCAACTGCTCCATGGTGGATGGTTGTTTTAGGCGGAGCATTTGCAATAATTGTTGTAAAAATGATGTTCGGCGGTATCGGTCAGAACTTTATGAACCCTGCCCTTGCCGCAAGATGCTTTTTGCTGATTTCATTCACATCAAGAATGAATGACTTTACAACCGTTGACGGCGTTTCCTCCGCAACTCCGTTAGCACTTTTAAAGGGCGGAGAAACATCGGATTTACTCACATTATTCTTAGGCTATCACGCAGGCTGTATCGGCGAGGTTTCGGCACTTGCAATAATCATCGGCGGTCTGTACCTTATTATTAAAAAGGTTATTTCAGTAAGAATTCCTCTTACATACGTCGGTTCAACGCTTATATTTATACTTATTATAAATGCTGTTTCGGGAGGAGATACCTCCGCAACCTATCTGATGTGTCAGCTTCTTTCAGGAGGACTGCTTGCAGGTGCATTCTTTATGGCAACCGATTATGCAACAAGTCCGATTACTCCGAAGGGACAGCTTCTTTACGGTGTTGTTCTCGGTCTGCTGACTGCTCTGTTCAGAACTCTCGGAGCATCTGCCGAGGGTGTATCATATGCAATCATTATAGGAAACCTTCTTGTTCCTCTTATTGAAAAAATTACAGTTCCAAAGCCTTTCGGCTGTGAAAAATCAAAAGGAGGCAGAGAATAATGGCAGAAAAGAAAAAGAAATCATCAGTTCTTGTTAATACTCTTGTGCTTCTTGTTGTAACCTTTGTTGCCGTACTTTTGCTGGCAGTAGTAAATCAGGTTACAAGAGGACCTATCGCTCAGGCGGAAATTAATGCAAGAGCGGAAATTTACAAGGTCGTTTACCCCGACGCAGAGAATTTTGCTGAGGCTGAAAATACAGAAGCATTGCTTGAAGGTTCGGCAGAGCTTCTTGCAAGCGAAGGATATACAGGCTGTTCAATAAACGATTTTCTCGTTGTAGAGGATTCATCAAAGGCGGTAAAAGGATACGTTATTGCCGCCACATCACCGAACGGCTACGGCGGTGACATTCAGGTTGCCTTAGGTATTACCGCAGACGGAAAAATTACAGGCTTTGATGTTGTATCAAACAGCGAAACTGCAGGTCTTGGTTCAAGATGTACGGACCCGGAATTTAAAGACCAGTTCGCAGGAAAATCGGCGTCAATGCTTGAATATACAAAATCAGGCGCAACTGCCGACAATGAAATCGACGCCATCAGCGGCGCTACAATTACTACAAACGCTGTAACGGAAGCGGCAAACTGTGCAATAGTATTCTATCAGGAAAACTTCGGAGGCGGTGTTGAAGAAAAGTCAGAAGCCGACCCTATGGAAAAAGCATTCCCCGACGCTGATTTGGACAGCCTTGTTGACCTGGAGGTTAAAGATGCAGGAAACGATGATTACACCGTTGACGAGGTAAAAGAGGTTGCCGATAAAGGATATATCGTTATTGTTACTGCACATAACGGCTACGACGGAGATTTACAGATTGCTTTGGGTATCGGAAAGGATGACACAATCAAAGGCTTTGCAACAGTTGTCTGCAATGAAACTCCACCGTTGGGCGGTCAGTGCACAAGTGACGAATTTGCCCAACAGTTTGCAGATATGAAGCTTGGCAAGGTATCTTATGTAGCTTCGGGCGCAGATAAGGCTAATAACGAAATTGACGCAATAAGCGGTGCTACAATTACTACTAACGCAGTTTTAACAGCAGTCAACGGAGCTGTTGACTACTACAATGCAGAATTGAAGGGAGAGTGAGACATATGAAAGCTGTTTTAGAAAGACTTTATAACGGTATTATAAAGGAAAACCCTACATTTGTTCTTATGCTTGGTATGTGCCCCACTCTTGCAGTAACCACAAGCGCTAAAAACGGTCTGGGCATGGGACTTGCCACTATGGTTGTTCTCATTATGTCAAACCTGCTTATATCACTTCTTAGAAAGGTGATACCAAACGGTGTAAGAGTTCCCGTTTATATCATAATAATTGCTTCCTTTGTAACAATTGTTGAAATGCTTATGCACGCATACGTTACATCACTTTATGACAGTCTCGGAATTTACATTCCGCTTATAGTTGTAAACTGTATCATCTTAGGCAGAGCCGAAACATACGCTTCAAAGCACGGTCCGATTCTTTCAATGTTTGACGGTCTCGGCATAGGCTTGGGCTTTACATTAGGTCTTACTGTTATAGGACTTGTCAGAGAGCTTATAGGCGCAGGCACAATATTCGGTGCTCAGGTGCTTCCGGAAAGCTACGAGCCTGTTTCAATTTTCGTAATGGCTCCCGGTGCATTCTTTGTGCTTGCTATTCTCTGTGCTATTCAAAATAAATTCAAACTCAAGGGTGCAAACCGTCACGTAAAGGGTAACGGCGGTTGCAGCGGAAACTGTGCCGACTGCCCTTCTGCAGCTGCTGAAAAGGAGGAGAACTGATATGGCTAAAACTTTATTTCTTGTACTTCTCACAACAGCTTTGATTAACAATGTTGTTCTCAGTCAGTTCCTTGGAATCTGTCCTTTCATCGGTGTTTCAAGGAACATCAAAACTGCGGCAGGTATGGGCGGAGCAGTTATATTTGTTATAACCATTGCTTCGGCAGTAACTAATTTGCTTTACACCTATGTACTTGAAAAGCTGAATCTTACGTATCTTAAAACCATTGCTTTTATTATAGTTATCGCATTTCTTGTTCAGCTTGTTGAGTTGTTTCTCAAAAAAGCGTCCCCTGCTTTGTATAAAGCCTTGGGTGTATATCTTCCGCTCATCACAACAAACTGTGCCGTACTCGGTGTTGCACTTACAAATGTTCAAAGCTCTAATAACTTTGTAACAAGTGTTGTTGCAGGCTTCGGAACGGCCGTAGGCTTTACCATTGCTATAGTAATTATGGCAGGAGTTCGTGAAAAGACAGAAAATAACGATTTCCCCGAATCGTTTAAGGGTACACCAGCTGTTCTTCTTACCGCCTGCCTGATGTCTATTGCCTTCTACGGCTTTAACGCATTCGCATAAGGAGGAATTGTTATGAATATTAATGAAATAATTATTGCAGTAGCAGTTCTCTGCGGTATAGCCCTCATTGTCGGTATTGTTTTAAGCATTGCAGAAAAGGTATTTCACGTTGATGTCAACGAGCTTGAGGTTAAAGTCAGAGAGGCCCTTCCCGGAAGCAACTGCGGTGGCTGTGGCTATGCAGGCTGTGACGACTGTGCAAAGGCTATCGCAAGCGGTAAAGCTCCTGTTTCCGCCTGTCCTGTAGGCAGAGAGCCTGTTGCTAAGGAAATTGCACAGATAATGGGTCAGGAGGTCGGCGAAATGGAACGCCGTGTAGCATACGTTAAATGCGACGGCAACTGCGAAAAAAGAGAAACCGACTACAACTATTTCGGTGTTGACAGCTGTGTTTACGCTTCAAAAATGCCCGGTTCAAGCCAGTATGCCTGCAAATACGGCTGTCTTGGGTTTGGCTCCTGTGCAAAGGTCTGCGACCAGAGAGCAATCAGAATTATTGACAGAAAGGCAGTTGTTGACGAGGAGCTTTGCATTGCCTGTGGCAAATGCGTAAAAATCTGTCCCCATCATCTTATCGAGCTTATTCCTGCCGACTCTAAATTCAGAGTTCAGTGCTCATCTCTTTCAAGAGGTAAAGAGGTTCGTGACGCTTGTACGGCAGGCTGTATCGGATGCGGAATATGTGCTAAAAACTGTCCCAATGATGCAATAGTATTTGAAAACAATATTGCTAAAATTGATTATTCAAAATGCTCGAGATGCGGACTTTGTTCCGAAAAATGTCCGAGAAAAATTATTAAAATTTATGAATAAGCTTCAAACCGTCTTCTATAAATCAGAAGGCGGTTTTTTGCATTGATAATTTTTTAACAAATTTTTGATAAAATATTGACAATCGTTGCTTTTTAAGATATTATATATCCATAAATTTGGCATATACTTTATATGTCAAATAATAAATCATCTTTAAGGAGAGGAATTTTTTATGACAAAAATGAAAAAAATTCTTGCAGTAGGCCTTGCTTCTGTTCTTGCTGTTTCCTTTGCCGCTTGCAGTAACGGCGGTAACGCTGCTGATGATACATCAGCACCTTCAGAAGAAGCAAATGCTGCTGCAGCAAAGACCGGTTACTCAGTTATCAGCTCAATTTCTGATGTTGAGGACACCACACTCACTATTGACTCTGTTTGTGCAGCAGTTCTTGTTGACGCTGACGGAAAAATCATCGATGTTAAAATTGATGAAGCACAGACAAAGCCTGACCTTGCTACTAACGACGGTACAGTTGACGAAGCAGGTCTCAGAACAAAGCTTGAGAAGAAGGAAGACTACAATATGAAGGGTGCTTCCCCAATCGGCAAAGAATGGTACGAGCAGATTGCTGCATTTGAGACATGGGCAAAGGGCAAGACTGCTGACCAGATTACTGCCGGTGTAGGCGAAGACGGTTATGCTTCCGACGCTGACCTCAAGGCCGGCTGTACAATCCACGTTTCAGATATCGCAACTGCTGTTGCTAATGCTGTAAACAATGCGCAGGACCTTGGCGCTTCAGCTACAGATACTCTTAAGCTCGACATCAATACAGAAAAGTATTATGAGAGCAACGAGACAAATCTTCAGTACGATTCAAGCTACGCTATCGTAACTGTTGATGCTGACGGTAAGATTACATCTTGCTTAATCGATGCTTCACAGGCTAAGTGCACAATGGAAGACGGTAAGTTCACAGTCGCAGAGGGTGCCTTCAAGTCTAAGAAGGAGCTCAAGGATGAGTACAATATGAAGGGTGCTTCTCCAATCGGTAAGGAATGGTATGAGCAGGCTGAGGCTTTTGAGACTTGGGCAAAGGGCAAGACTGCTGACCAGATTACTGCCGGTATCGGCGAAGACGGTTATCCTTCAGATGCTGACCTTAAAGCAGGCTGCACAATTCATGCTTCTGCTATCGCACAGAACGTTGCTGACGCAGTAAACGCTTAATTGAATTAAAAATCACTAAAAGAGGACCTTCGGGTTCTCTTTTTTGTTGCAAGTTTATGCAGTTTCTGCTATAATTGATATGTTATGAAGAATATTATAAAAAAAATATTTTGCCTTTTGCTTTGCATTGCTGTAATATTTGTATTCAGCTCCTGCAGCGGTAATAATCTGTTTAGTAAAAAACAGCGGTTTCAAACAAGCTTTCTTGATTTGTTTGACACTGCGTCAACAATTATTGCCTATGACAGCAGTCAAAAAAAGTTTGACGAGCATTATCTTGCATTTCACGATAAGCTTGAAGAATATGACAGACTTTATGACATATACAAATCATATGACGGAATTACAAATCTTTACACGGTAAACCAAGAGGCAAAGAACGGACCCGTCAAGGTTGACAAAAAAATAATAGATATGCTGGAATACGGCAAATATGCCTACGAAATCAGCGGCGGCAAAACAAATATTTGCTTCGGCTCTGTTTTAAGGCTATGGCACGATTGCAGAGAAGCGGCGGAAAATAATCCTGAAAATGCTAAGCTTCCCGACATCCAAGAGCTTCGAGAAGCGGCAAAGCATACTGATATTAATGACCTTGTTATTGACAGAGAAAACAGTACGGTATATTTCTCCGACCCTGAGCTTCAGCTTGATGTGGGTGCCATTGCAAAGGGCTATGCCGTTCAAGAGGTCTGCAAATGGGCAGAGGAAAATTTATGGACCTCAGCGGCAATCAGCATCGGCGGTAACGTAACCACAATCGGCTACAAAAACGATGACGGTGAAACCCTTTGGAATATCGGAATTGAAAATCCCGATTCTGAGGCTGACGATTATTTGGAAAATGTAGGAATAAGCAATTTGTCTGTTGTAACAAGCGGAGATTATCAGAGATACTACACAGTTGACGGAGAAAAATACTGCCATATCATCAATCCCGAAACACTTTACCCTGCCAAGTTTATGTCGGCAGTTTCGGTAATTTGCAATGATTCTGCATTAGGTGACGCCCTTTCAACCACTCTGTTTAATATGACTATTGAGGACGGAAAACGTCTTGTTGACAGTATGGATAATGTTGAAGCGGTTTGGGTTGACAGGGACTTTAACAAGGTTTTCAGCACGGGCTTTGAGCAGTATATTATGAAATAATATATTTTCAAGAGAGGTAACATATATGAAAAAATCAGCACATTTTAATCCTAAATCACTTAACTGGATTGTTTCACTTGTTGTAATTATCATTCTTTGCGTAGGCGTAATTTTCGGTTCAAAGGCGCTTTACGATTTGGCAAACAAGAAATACAATGAGCCTGTTGAGGTGAATTTCACCATTGCATCAACAAAGGATGTAAATATTTCAAATACAAACGCTGAAAATTACAGCGTTAAATCACTCCAAGAGGCATATGACGACGCAGGAAATCTTGTGGCTTATATAGTTGAATGTGAAACCGTAGGATATAATCAGGAAAGTCCAATTGAAATGACGGCAATTATTTCGGCAGACGGTCAGCTTGTATGCGGAATCGACATTTTAAAGCAGGAGGAGACAGAATATCTCGGTGTCAGAATTGCGGGAGATGATTTCAAAAAGCAGTTTGACGGAAGATATCTTCCTGTAGTAGCATCCTCAAGCACCGAAAAGGGCTCAAAGATTGATGTTATTGCTAATTCAACAATATCATCACAGGCAGTTATTGACGGCGTAAACAATGCACAGTCCTTTGTCAGCGATAATTTTTCAAAGGACGCTGAATAATGAAAAAGGCTGATTTTATCATTATCGGAGCAGTAGTTGTCGTGGCGGCTTTAATGCTGATATTTCTTTACGGCTCAAGCAGTAATTTCGGCTCATATGTGCAAATTGAAATTGACGGAAAAATTACTGAAGCTCTGCCCCTTGACGAAGATACGGAAAAGGAAATCACAACTGAAAACGGCGGAACAAACACTCTTGTAATCAAAGACGGCAAGGCAAAAATGACCGAGGCAAACTGCCCTGACGGAATTTGCAAAAATCATAAGGCAATAAGCAGAAACGGAGAATCTATAATCTGCCTGCCCCACAAGGTTGTTATTTCCGTAGTGGATAATAACAGTGATGACGAAATTGATGCAGTAGCATAGGTGACTTATGAAAAAAAATAAAGCAAAAAACATAGCGCTGTTCGGTATGATGGTTGCGCTGGCTTTCACCTTCAGCTATCTTGAAAGTTTGATACCCTTTAATTTCGGCATACCCGGTGTTAAGCTTGGACTTGCTAATCTTGTGGTGCTTGTTGCCCTATATATTATGAAGCCATATGAAGCCCTTGCAATAGCGGTTATCAGAATTTTTCTTGCAGGGCTTACCTTTGGCAATGTATATAGCTTGGCATACAGCCTTTGCGGAGGTCTTTTAAGCTTTGCGGTGATGTTTATTGTTAAAAAGACAAAGCTTTCAATTATAGGTGTCAGTATGCTTGGAGGAATATGCCATAATATCGGTCAGATTATTGTTGCGGCAATTTTAATGCACACGGCAAGAATTGCATATTATCTGCCTGTACTGCTTATCGCAGGACTTATAACAGGACTGATAATGGGCGTTGTTTCAAAGCTCACAGTTGACAGATTTAATAAAATAAGTAAATCGTATAAATAACATAAACAGGCAGGTCTTCTTTGACCTGCCTGTATTTATATCATAATTTTTATTCAATTATAACACGAACAGTTTCGCCGTGGTCTCCGTTTACCGAGACGATTTCTCCGAATTTATTTTGGTCTATTGCTTCCGATACGGCATCTGACACCTCTTTAGGCAACCCGAATTTTTCGCCTATATTCAAGCCTATTCCCACAATAGTCATAGGTATAGTGACATTCACGCTTTCCTTTTGATTAGGCTGAGTTACAATAACACGAAGCTTTTTCTTTATATTACTGCATTTTCGCTGTTCTTTAGGCACTGCCTGCACATCCGAACGCAGAAGTTCATCAACCGTAACACCGAAAATTTCCGCAATATCGGGCAAAAGCGCTATATCGGGACAGGAGGTTAAATTCTCCCACTTTGAAACAGCCTGAGGAGATACGCCAAGCATTTGAGCAAGCTCCTCCTGAGTCATTCCTTTTTCCTTTCTGAGTGCAGCTATATTTTTTCCAAGCTGTTGAGAATTGTTTTGAGCCATAAGTGCTCCCCCGTTTTGATTAAAAATTGACATTGAAATTACCTCTTTTCTTTTATTTGGTAATTTCATTTTACCTTTGCCCACAACAAAAAAACAATAACCGATAAGTTTAAAAGGACAACTGACAGTTGAAAAGCCTCTCAACTGTTGGTTGTCCTTTGTTTTTTAACGAAATTATTTCTTCATTTCTTCTCTTGCTTCTTTAATTCTCTGAACAAAGAGCTTACCTGTTTCGGTAATCTTATCATAGTCGCCTGTTTTAGCGCCTGCGATAAGTGATGAGCCGGCACCGCAGGCGATTGCACCTGCCTTAATCCAGTCCTTAACGTTATCCACATCTACACCGCCTGAGGGCATCATAACAGCGTTAGGAATAGGACCGTGGATATCCTTAATGAATGAAGGACCTGCAATATCACCGGGGAATACCTTAAGAACATCTGCACCGCATTCCATTGCGTGAACAGCCTCAGTAGGAGTGTAAATACCCGGCATTGACGGAACACCGTAGCGGTTACAGGTCTTAACTGTTTCGGGGTCAAAATAAGGTGAAACAATATATTCAGCGCCTGCAAGAATTGCGATACGTGCAGTTGCGGCATCCATAACCGTACCTGCGCCAATGATGATTTCACCGCTGTTGTACTTTTCTCTCATAGCCTCAATAAGCTTATCAGCATGAGGTACTGTAAATGTCAGCTCAATAGCGGCAACGCCGCCTGCAATACAAGCGTCTGTAATTTTTTCTGCCTGCTCGATAGAGGTTGCACGTACCACTGCAACAATACCTACCTCCTGAATTTTTGCAAGTGTTTCGATTTTATTAGCCATAGTTTTTCTCCTATTTAACAGTTTTCATTTTAAAATATTCGATAATTCTTAATAATTAGTGGATTTTTTCGTTAGACAAGGCTTTCACTGCAAAGCTGTATTTTCTATACTGCGAGCAGTGAATAACGACGTATAACGGAAAAAGACACAATTATTATCTCTGGACTCTTGCACCGGCACCATTTACCTTAGCCTCAACCTCTTTCAGTGAAGCCATTGAAGTATCGCCGGGTGTAGTCATTGCAAGTGCACCGTGAACAACACCGTAATTAACTGCCTTTTGTGCATCCTCATATGTCATAAGTCCATAGATAAGACCTGATGCAAAGGAGTCGCCGCCGCCTACACGGTCAAGAATTTCAAGACCGGGGTATTCAAGTGAATTATAGATTTTACCGTCTACCCAGCATATTGCCTTCCAATCGTTTACTGTTGCAGTTTTAACAGTTCTCAGGGTTGTTGCAATAACCTTGAAGTTAGGATAAGCCTTTGTAACTGTTTCAATCATCTTGTAGTAGCCATCCATATTAAGCTCCTTAAGGTCAGCGTCATTACCCTCAACCTCAAAGCCCAGAGAAGCAGTAAAGTCCTCCTCGTTGCCTATCATAACGTCAACATACTTTGCGATTTCCCTGTTGACCTCCTGCGCCTTTGCCTGACCGCCGATACCCTTCCAAAGTGACGGACGGTAATTAAGGTCATAGGAAACGATTGTACCGTATTCCTTTGCCTTTTTAACTGCCTCGATAACAACCTCTGCGGCAGTTTCGGAAAGAGCGGCATAAATTCCGCCTGTATGAAGCCAGCGAACACCCAGTGTACCGAAAATATAATCCCAGTCAATATCGCCCGGCTTCAGCTTTGAAGCGGCGGTATTTCCTCTGTCAGATGTTCCTACGGCACCGCGGATACCGAATCCTCTTTCGGTAAAATTAATACCGTTTCTTACTGTTCTGCCGATACCGTCATATGGCATCCACTTTATTAAAGACGTATCAACTCCGCCCTGAAGAATTAAATCCTCCATAAGATAGCCTACTTCGTTTTCTGCAAAGGCAGTTACAACACTTGTTTTAAGTCCGAAGCATCTGCGAAGTCCTCTTGCAACGTTATATTCTCCGCCGCCTTCCCAAGCTCTAAATGAACGGGCAGTTTTAATTCTACCCTCGCCCGGGTCAAGTCTGAGCATTATTTCGCCCAAGGATATTTCATCAAAGGTACATTCCTCTTTAGGTCTTAAATTCAAATTCATTTTTCTTCCTCCGTGTTAAAATTCAAAATATTTCATTGCATTGTTAAAGCATATTCCCTGAACAATTTCCTTTAGTATTTCCTCGTCATATGCGTACATACCCTTTTCAACCCAAGTGCCGATAAGATTACACATAATTCTTCTGAAATACTCGTGTCTGCCATATGATGTAAAGGAACGGGAATCGGTTTCCATACCAACAAATTTCCCCAGCACACCCAAATTTCCAAGATATTTCATCTGATTTGTCATACCGTCCATTGTATCAAGAAACCACCATGCAGGGCCGAACTGTATTTTTGACTCTGCGTCTGATGACTGGAAATTGCCAAGCATTGTAGCAAGGACAATATTATCCTTGTCGTTAAGATTAAACAGAATAGTTTTAGGAAGCTTATCCTTAACATTCAAGGCATCAAGAAATCTTGAAAGAGGCTGTGCAATTTCGCCGTCGCCTACTGAGTCAAAGCCTGTATCTGCACCGATTGAATTAAACATCAGCGTATTATTATTTCTCATAGCACCGATATGAATTTCCATAGCCCAACCAAGGTCGTGATATTTTTCACCCAAAGCGAGAAGAATAGGAGTTCTGTACTTGTCACATTCCGATAGAGTGATTTTTTCGCCGTTCATTGCTTTTTGGAAAATTTCTTCAATCTCATTATCGTCTGCAACCGAATAGGGCGGACAATCAAATGCCTGATCAGAAACCTTACAGCCTACGCTGTCAAAATAGTCAACTCTTTCTATAAGGGCGGTAATTACATCTTTATAGCATTTTATTTCAATTCCTGCAACGTCACCTAATGCCTTGATATAATCGGTAAATCCGTCAAGATGGGCATTAAGGGCTTTATCAGGTCTAAAGCTCGGCAGAACCTTGCAGTCAAAGCCGTCTACATTCTTAAGGAGCTTATGATATTTTAAATCGTCGATAGGGTCATCTGTTGTGCAAACAACCTTAACATTACTTTTTGTAATAAGACTCTGCGGTCTGAAATCTCCCTCTGCAATAGCCTTGTTTGCCCTGTCATAAATATCATCGGCTGTCCTTGCATTTAAAGGAGTATCTATACCAAAATAACGCTGAAGCTCAATATGTGCCCAGTGATAAAGCGGATTACCGATACAGTACTGAAGTGTATAGGCAAATTTTTCAAACTTTTCCCTCGGAGATGCGTCGCCTGTGCAGTATTTTTCCTCAACGCCGCAGCTTCTCATTGCTCTCCACTTATAGTGGTCGCCGGAAAGCCAAAGCTCAGAAATATTCTCAGGAGCTTTATTTTCATAAATCTCCTTCGGACTTAAATGGCAGTGATAATCACATACAGGCATATTTTCTGCATACTCGTGAAACAGTTTTTTCGCCGTTTCGGTTTCAAGAAGAAAATCCTTATCCAAAAAGTTTTTCATATCATCGCTCCTATTCACTTATTCACACAAATTATATACCCTAAGTTAATATATTTCAATATAAAATATTGCAATAATTATTAAATTATTGTAATATAAAATTATACAAATTGATAACATATTCAAATGTCAGGTCAATTATGTAAATAGACAATGAGAGAGGATAAAGTTTATGAGATACGAAATTAAGGGTTCACCGTTTCCTGTAGCAATATGCTACCTTGAAAACGGAGAGCAAATGATTACAGAGGGCGGCGGAATGTCCTGGATGAGTCCTAATATGGAAATGGACACTACCACCAACGGCGGTATCGGAAAAGCTATCGGCAGAATGTTTTCAAACGACAAGTTTTTCCAAAACCGCTACACCTGCAGAGGCTCAAACGGTATGATTGCCTTTGCTTCCTGCTTCCCCGGTGATATTAAAGCAATTGAAGTAAATCCGGGTGATGAATACATATGCGCAAAAAGCTCTTTTCTTGCATCTACTCCCGGAGTTGAAATGTCTGTATTTTTCAGAAAAAAGCTCGGTGCAGGCTTATTTGGCGGTGAAGGCTTTATTATGCAGAGATTCACGGGACAGGGACTGCTGTTTATTGAAATTGACGGAACTCCTGTTGAATATGAGCTTCAGGCAGGAGAAAAAATGCTTATAGATACAGGTCACCTTGTTATGATGAGTGCAAGCTGTAAAATGGATATACAGACTGTCAAGGGTGTCAAAAATGTTCTCTTCGGAGGAG
The DNA here is from genome assembly GCA_051894075.1 of Eubacterium sp. GTDB lineage: Bacteria > Bacillota > Clostridia > Oscillospirales > Acutalibacteraceae > Eubacterium_R. The sequence continues at coordinate 7,145 of JBJFHZ010000106.1, read as the reverse complement.
AAGGTCTTTTCAATACTGTTATTGAGGGTCCGGGTAAGGTTGTTCTTCAGACAATGCCTATTTCAAATCTTGCAGGTACTCTCACAAGATATATGCCAAGCTCAGGCGGTAACGGCGGTTGAAACGCTGACAGCACTGATGATACAGCTTCCATGATGGGTGATGTGGTTGGAGATATTGTTGGTGGACTGTTTAAGTAAATTAAAAGACTCTGTGCGAAAAGCACAGAGTCTTTATTGTTAGCTTCTTTATATGATAAAGCAGGAGAACAGGTTGGCTTATGCCGACCTGTTTCTATTTGAAAGAGGAATAACAACATCTGCCGTCTTTGCCACATCGGGAGAGTGGGTCACTATAATTATGCACTTTCCCTCATTATATGCAAGCTCCTTAAAAATCTGCATTATTTCATTTTGTGTTTCAACATCAAGGTTACCTGTTGGCTCGTCTGCGAGAATAATTCTTGGATTATAGGAAATTGCTCTTGCAATAGCCACCCTCTGCTGTTGACCGCCTGACAGCTTTAATACACGTCTGTTTGCCTCATCCTCGTTGAGTCCAACCTTTTTCAGCAAATCCAAAGCACAATGCTTCTTTTCCTTATTTTTAATCTTTGCAATATCCATTGACAGCAAAACATTTTCTATTGCAGTCAGTTTTGGCAAAAGGTTAAAGCTTTGAAAAACAACTCCTACCTCCTTGCTACGATAATCATATTTATTCATCTTGGTTATATCAATATTATCAACATAAATCTTGCCCTCGGTAGGCTCACACAAGCCTGACAGCACAGATAATAAGGTTGTTTTTCCTGCACCCGATTTGCCTGTTATTGCATATATTTTGCCTGACTCAAAATCATAGTTAATATTTTTTAAAACCATTTTATCTGTTTTGGAATATGCAAATCCCATATTTTCTAATCTTAATACACTCATAGTTAATCCCTTTCCGAAAGTATTTTAAGCGGGTTATAACGCATTATGAAAACCACTGCAAACAGACTTGAAATCAATGTCAGCAGTATTGCAATCGCAACAAGCTCTAAAATAACATTCATATTTGTTGCAGAGTTTACCTCGCTGATATACTCAACACCTCGTCCTTTAAGCGAATTGTTCTGCTGAGGTGAATTTTCCATATCAGCTTCCCCTCTGCCAAAGCTTTCATTTTGATTTGCTGTCTGCTCTGCCTGTGCTTCAATTTGATTTTGCAAGAGTGCGTTTGTAACAGGCACCGAGGTTGGCGTACCAATCATTACACCTACCAGCATTGCAATTATTGTTACGGTGAATATTTCCGTAACAAACTGCAATGCAACCTTATGCTTTTTCATACCGATAGCAGTCATAACACCGATTTCATATTTTCGTTCACGAACATTAAATATATTCAAAACAACAAGAATTATTCCGCCGATTGCAAGAACAACGATTAAGAAATATGTGGCAAATTTGCTGAGATTATCAAGTGGAACAAGACTTTGCTTATATTGTTCAACATCTGCTGATGAAATGGTGTATTCCTCGTCAAGTCCGAGCTCTCTTGCCTGATTTTCAAAGGCTTCATAACCTTCAACATCCTCAAAGCAATAGGTTGCATTCATTTGAACTGCAAGTGCGGTATCCTCATTTGAACTGCTTTCAAGTGACGAAATGATATTATTAAGTGCATTATAGCTCATATAAATTTGATTTGCAGGATCAGACGAGGCTGAAAATCTCATTGAATTTGTATCTGCTTCGGCATTAGATGTGTATGTTCCGACCACCTTTATGTCAAAGCTTTCATCTTCATCATTTGGATTGAGCAATGTTATTGTATCGCCGACTGAAATATTATTTAAAATTGCAAGCTCATCGCTAATAATACACTCATTATTTTCTGTTGCTTCTTCAAACATTGAACCGTTACTGATAGAATTTGTACCTAAAATGAAAGCGGTCATTGCCTTTTCATTACTGTATCCTACAACGGTAAAGTCGCCCTGCGTTCCCATAAAGCTTCCTCTGCCGCCGTTCATTTTTCCGAATTGCTCGGGGCTTGCTTCTTCGATTGCAGCTTCTTCATTAGAATTAACAGCCTCTAAATTGTCATTTCCGTTAACGGAAACCGAACCCGAATAATAGAAATCGCTAACACTTTCTGCATTGGCATACTTCTTATACTCCTCAAGTGATAAACCTTGCTGTGCACCTTGGATAGCCTCCTTCATAGCAGATTTATCAAAGCTACCGTTTTCATCATCGCCCATATTTTTCATCATAGCTGATTTTCTGTCATACGAGATTGTAGCTGTTACCGACAGATTTGAAATTGCCTCTGTCTTTGCTGTTTTCGCTGCCTCACGAATTGATAGCGAAACACAGGTGCTAAATGCAATCACAACGACAATTATTCCGATTAGAATGTTTCTTCCTTTGGAACGATTTATGCTTCTAAATGCATTTTTAAAAATAAACATATTTGCCCTCCGTTTGTTCTGATGCTTCCATTTTAATCAATTTTTTTAAATGCTATTTTACCAAACAATAAATATTCACGAAAGTTTTTTTAAATGAAATATAAATAATAGACCTTATGTCTATCAAAGAAATATCTATCTTTTTTCTTGATTTTTAATTCTGTAAGTTATAGATGACGGATGCTTTCTTCCCCAAAAAACATATGACAACCGATACAATATTTGCAATGGCAATAACAGCAAACATTTTGTTATAGCCTACTGCGTCTATAAGCGTGCCTGCTATTCCTCCTCCGAGACCTATGCCTATATCATAGGCACAAAGGAAGGTGGAATTTGCGGCACCTCTTCTTTCGGGAGGAGAAATACTTACAGCCATTGCCTGAAGCGCAGGCTCCACACCACCGAAGGCATAACCGGAAAGGGCTGCCGAAATTATAAATGTGATATTATTAGGAACAAAAGAAAGAAGCAAAAGTGCTATCAGCATACAGGCATTACAGGTGTACACAAATATTGCCTCACCTTTTCTGTCTGCAACCTTTCCTATAGTAATCCTTGTAAGGAAAAGCATAACAGCCATTACCGTAAAATAAAGTCCGCCTGAAAGGGTAATTGCATTGCTCTCCGACACAAATTTAAGAGTATAGTTTTCAAGAGCACCGTATGTTAAAAGGAATATCAATACTACAAGAGATGCAGGACAGGCATCCTTATCTATCAGTGATTTGAATGACAACGGCTTTTTTTCAATACCGAGCTTTGGTGTTTTGAGAAATGCAAACAGCACAAGAGATACTATCATTATTACTGTTGCAACAAAGAACAAAACCGTAAAGCTCTTTTTCATCAGCATTTCACCGAATGCAGGAGCACAGGCAGTTGCAAGAGCTGTTGCCATACCAAACATTCCCATACCTTCGGAAAATCTCTCTTTAGGAATAATATCTGTTGCAATAGTTGATGTTGATGTGTTTGAACAGGCAAGGGAAATACCGTGGAGCATACGAAATGCTACGGCAAGAGCTATTGAAGAAACTGCTGTATATACAAGCAGATATCCCATAGGCATAAGCGCCATACCAAGCAGTCCCACAAGAAGAATTATTTTTCTCTTACCGTTATCAAGCATCCAGCCTACAAACGGTCTGCAAACTACAGCAACCAAAGAAAACACCGTAGCACAAACGCCTGAAACCGTGTCGGAATATCCTAAATAAGATATGAAAAACGGAAATGTTGACAAAATCATCAGGTGATTTAAAAACACAAGGAAATTTATAATTATTACAAAAACGAAATCTTTTGTCCAAAGCTTTACCTGCTTTTTTTCATTACTCATTATTATCCTCCTTATAAGCAAGCTCTTTTTTATTTTTCTTTCCGAAAATCAGATTGAATATGATTCTTGTTAAGCCTGAGGCCGCAAACATATTCCAGAAAAATGCGATAGGAAAGTTTTTAAGAACAGTTCCAACCCATATTGCAGGTAAATTATATATCGGTGCGCCGCCTAAAATAATATTAAAAAGGATAGACGCTACCAAGCTCATTGTTGGGCACATTATTGCAACTGTTCCTGCCTGTCGCATTAAACGGCAGAAATATGGGTTATCCTTTTCGGGATTGCAGTATTTATCGGCAAATTTTGCGCCGATTTTGTTTCCCCACAAATTTGAGAATATAAACACAAAAAGTCCCATATAAAGTGCTTCCTTGAAGGCTTCCCAAAACACAATATTCGTCATACTGCTGAAGGAACCGTTTTTCAAATTAAAGCCCATTTTTATTGCGACGTTATAGACCTCCATTCCGTATGCCATAATGTATGACATTAACAGACCGAACACAACTCCCTGAAATTTTGTCTTTGGCATTAAATCATCTCCTTAAAAATAAAAAGGCGCAAGCCCGAAAATCCGGACTTACGCATTGCTGTTTATCAACAGTCTTGCCACACGACTTTGCTTATTATAGCACTCAAAATCAAAAAAAGTCAACAAAAATTTATCTGTCCCTATTTTTGTACCAACGAAATTTTACTGTTGTTTTAAGCCTGATAATATGATAAAATTACAGCAAAGGATGTGGAAAAATGAACGATATTTTACTTTATACAATTTTAATTTTGATGGTTATTACGATTGCTCTTTTGGCTGTGCTTATTTTCAGAAAGCCGAAAAAAGACAATTCTGAGGCTTTGATTAGTCAGAAAATTGATATGACCTCAAAGGCGAACAATGAAAGGCTTGACTCTCTTACAAGGGCAACCGACGGAAAATTAGAGCGTATTTCTCAGCAGATGAAGGAACTTACGGACAAGAATTACGAGCAGCAGATTAAGCTTATTGAAACGCTGAACGTAAATACCGAAAAGCAGACAAAAGCAACCTCCGATGCTATCGGCTCTATGCAGAAAAGCAACGAGGAAAAGCTGGAGCAAATGCGTAAGACAGTTGATGAAAAACTGACTGAAACTCTTAATCAACGTCTTAACGCATCATTTAAAACCGTTTCCGAGCAGCTTACAAATGTGTATAAAAGCCTCGGAGAAATGAAGGAGCTAAGTGCAGGCGTTACCACAAGCGTAACAGGACTTAACCGAGTTCTGACGAATGTTAAAAGCCGTGGCACTTGGGCTGAGGTACAGCTCGGAAATATCCTTGACCAAACCATACCAAATATGTACGAAACAAACGTGCAGACAAATCCTAAATATAACGGCAGAGTGGAATTTGCAGTAAAAATTCCTAATCAGGAGGACGGTGGCTTTACATATCTTCCCATTGACTCAAAATTTCCTATGGAGGATTATGCAAGGCTTTCCGCCGCATCCGAGGCAGGAGATTTAGTTGCTCTTGAGCAGGCAAAAAAGGCTCTTGAAGCAAGGGTAAAGGATGAAGCAAAGCTCATTAAACAATACATCTGCTCTCCCGAAACTACTCCCTTTGCGATTATGTATCTTGCTACCGAGGGGCTGTATGCAGAAATAACTGCATCAAAAACAGGTGTTGCCGAAAAAATACAGGCTGACGGTATTATGATTGCCGGTCCGTCTACAATAACCGCCCTTCTTAATTCTCTTGCAATGGGCTTTCGCACTATGGCGATTAATGAGAAAGCAAACGAGGTTTGGAAGGTTCTCGGTGCCGCAAAAACCCAGTACGATAAATTCGGAGAGCTTCTCGCCAAGGCACGCAAAAAGGTTGACGAGGCAGGCAAGGTGCTTGACGAGGCTGACCACAGAAATACGATTATTCAGAAAAATCTCCGCAAGGTTGAAACCCTTGACAGCGACGACGCTTCAGATATATTGGGCATTGAATAAAGATATAAAAATATTGTCTCCCACTTGATGTGGGAGATTTTTTATTACACAAATCACACCGTTTAGACAAAATTACCAAAAAGTATATATAGGTCAATATATATTTATTAAAATGTACGAAATTGATAAAAACCGTTGATTATTTTTCAATAATTATTGACATATGTCAGTAATTCTTTATAATATAGCTGTAACAAACAGAGAGGGAGACAGTATGGCACGACCAAAAAAATCACGTACAATCTGCGGTATGCCTAAAGCTACTTGCTTTAACGACAGGCAAGGCTCAAAGGAAGCAGTACAGCTTACCGTTGATGAATACGAGGTAGTCAGACAAATTGATTATTTAGGGCTGACTCAAAATGAATGTGCAAGACAAATGCAGGTTGCAAGAGCCACAATCGCCGCTATTTATGATACCGCAAAGCATAAAATTGCAGAATCAATGGTAAACAACAAGGCAGTAAAAATTGAAGGCGGAGACTATGAGGTCTGCAACGGCTCAAAATACTGCTGCGGTCACTGCGGTCAAAACAGATGCGGAAGATGTAACCACGGCAAATGTGAAAGATGCACAGGCATTTTTCACGAAAGAGGACGTGAATGCTACGTTCTTCAAAATTAACTTTTAAATTTTACATTTAATATAATATACTTTCTTAGGAGGAACAAAAATGGAAGCATGGAGAAATTTTAAAGAAGGCGTTTGGTGCGATGAAATCAATGTAAGCAATTTCATTAAGCTTAACTACACACCATATGACGGAGATGCAAGCTTTCTTGCAGGTCCCACAGAGAGAACACAAATTGTTCTTGACAAGGTAAAAAAGCTCCTTATTGAAGAAAACGAAAAGGGCGGTGTCCTTGACGTTGATACAAGCAAGGTTCTTTCAATCCTTTCACACGCTCCGGGCTATGTTGATAAGGAAAGAGATATAATCGTAGGTCTTCAGACTGATGAACCTCTTAAAAGAGGCGTATCACCCTTTGCAGGCTTTAGAAATGCTGTTCAGGCTTGCCGTGCTTACGGCTATGAGCTTTCAGATAAGGTTAAGGATGAATTCACATACAGAACTACTCACAACACAGGCGTTTTCCGTGCTTACACAGATACAATGAAAAAGGCACGTCACGCAGGTATCCTCACAGGCCTTCCCGATGCATATGCAAGAGGAAGAATAATCGGCGACTACAGAAGAATTGCTCTTTACGGTATGGATTATCTTATCGAGCAGAAGAAGATTGACAAGAAAAAGGTTGGCGAGGCTGACGTTCTTGACGAGGAAACAATTCATCTCCTTGAGGACCTTTCAAAGCAGCTTGACTTTATGAATCAGCTTAAGGGCCTTGCAC
>JBJFHZ010000105.1:0-6739 GCA_051894075.1 Eubacterium sp. | reverse complement strand
TGAGGATGTAATCCATATTGTATATGACAGGTGGGGAAAATAAATGAACAGTACAGTTGCATTAGTTATCAGCATTATAATTGCCTTTGGTGTAACGGCAGGCTTAGGCTTTGTTATTATTCCGTGGCTCAGAAAGTTAAAATTCGGTCAGACTATTCTTGATATCGGTCCCAGCTGGCATAAGTCAAAGCAGGGAACACCTAATATGGGCGGACTTATGTTCATTATCGGCATAACCGTATCCTTTGCAGTTAGTGCGCTTACATTTCACCTTTCGGGAGGAAATCTTGAAAGTGATTATTCAGCAATTATGCAGGGTAAGGAAAAGGTGCTCCTTATTGCAGGCTTGATTCTTGCTTTAGGCTTCGGTGTTGTAGGCTTTACAGATGACTTCATCAAAATCAAAATGAAAAGAAACGAAGGCCTGTCACCAAAGCAGAAAACCGCAGGTCAGCTTATTATGACCTTTGGATATATTCTTACACTTTGGCTTTCTCATAACACAAGCTGGTATATTCCTTTTGTAGGTACTGTTAATTTTGAAAAAAATATTTTTACAGCAATAGTTTTCTGGGTACTGTCAATATTTATAGTATACGGCTGTGTTAATTCCGTAAATCTTACGGACGGTATTGACGGACTTTGTTCATCTGTAACAACAACAGTGGCAATAGCATTTATCGTAATTTCATATATTCAGGGCTTTGCGGGACTGTCAATCTTTGCAGGTGCACTTTTAGGCGGAGTTCTCGGCTTTCTTTGTTGGAACTGGAACCCTGCAAAAACCTTTATGGGCGACACAGGCTCGCTGTTTTTAGGCGGTATGGTTGTGGCTCTCGGATATCTTTGTAAATGTCCTTTACTTCTTCTTCCTATCGGCATTGTTTATGTATGCGAGACTATGAGTGATATTATTCAGATAGGCTATTTCAAAATCACCCACGGCAAGAGAATTTTTAAAATGGCACCTATTCATCACCATTTTGAAATGTGCGGCTGGAAGGAGAAAAAAATCTGCGTTGTATTTTCATTTGTCAATGCAGTAGGCTGTGTAATCGGTGTACTGCTTCATTACTACGGAAATTTTGCAGGCAGTTTAAAATAATATAAAATAAATTCAACGGAAAGGAGCATGGGTATGGCTGAAGGCTCACAGGAAATAAATAAAAGACATAAAGCATCAAGATCAAAGGAGTCTCTTAGTCTTAAAAAAAGCGACATTCTAATAACCGGAAGCATTGATATTCCGTTTTTAGGCTTAACTATTGCCTTACTTACAATAGGACTTATAATGCTCTTTTCCGCATCATATCCATACGCTTATTATTACGAAAACCATAATTCCTATTATTTCTTTGAAAGACAACTTATTTTTTCGGTATTAGGCTTGGCTGCAATGTTTATAATGTCAAAAATCAATTATAAGCTTCTAAAAGCCTTTACGACTCCGCTTTTAATTTTCACACTGGGCTGTTTGGTGCTTGTACTGTTTTACCATACTAATGTGGGCGATTTTAAAAGGTGGATTCCGCTTTTCGGCGGAATAACCTTTCAGCCCTCAGACCTTGCTAAATTCACAATAATTCTCACTTTAGCAAGCTATATCAGTGATTATTATCGTCAGATGGGCACATTCAAATACGGCATTTGTTATCCGCTTGGAATTATAGCAATATTTTGCGGACTTATTGTTATGGAGCATCATATGTCCTGTACAATTTTGATGTTTCTTATAGGTGCGTCATTGATGTTTGCAGGCGGAAGCAACTGGAAATTATTTGCATTTGGCTTGGGAGTAATAGTCCTTGCGGTATTTTTAGTTATAACCTTTCCGGAGCTTCTTGAAAATTATGCAGGTGAGAGAATCAGAGCTTGGCTTGATAAGGACTATGACCCTTCGGGTGCAAGGTGGCAGACAAATAATTCGCTATATGCTATAGGCTCCGGCGGGCTTTTCGGTGTAGGGCTCGGTAATTCAAAGCAAAAATATCTTTATGTTTCAGAGCCGCAGAATGACTTTATTTTTTCCATAGTCTGTGAAGAGCTCGGCTTTGTGGGCGCCGCCTTGATAATCGTGCTTTTCGGAGCACTTGTGGTAAGAGGCTTTATGATTGCCGCAAGATGTAAGGACAGATTCGGCAGTCTGCTTGTTATCGGCATTGTTGCCCAGATAGGAATACAGGTAATTTTCAATATAATGGTAGTTACGGATACTTTCCCAAATACAGGAATTGCCCTTCCGTTTTTCTCATATGGCGGTACGGCGATGCTTATGCTTTTATTTGAAATAGGCGTGGTGCTTTCAGTATCAAGAAAATCAAATCAACAAAAGGTTTAGGTGGAAAAATGAGAATTTTAATTGCAACAGGCGGAACCGCAGGTCATATCAATCCTGCCCTTGCCGTAGCATCATATATACGAGAAAATTATAAAAATGCCGAAATACTTTTTGTAGGTACTGCCGACCATATGGAGTCAAGGCTTGTACCTAACGCAGGCTTTGATTTTAAAACAATTAACATTTCAGGCTTTCGCAGGTCATTTTCTCCCAAAGCAATGGCACATAATGTAAAGACCCTTTGCAGAATAGTTACCTCAAAAAATGAAAGCAAAAAGATAATAAAAGAGTTTAATCCCGACGTAGTTGTAGGCTTTGGCGGATATGTTTCGGGACCTGTTTTGCAGGAGGCTGTCAGTCTTAAAATTCCTACCTGTATCCACGAGCAAAATGCTTTCCCCGGCATAACTAATAAAACCCTTGCAAAAGAGGTGGACAAGGTTATGCTTAATGTTGAGGATGCTGAAAAGCACCTTGAAGCAAAAAATCCGGTTGCAGTAACAGGGCTTCCCGTAAGAGGAGAACTGTTAGAGGCTCATAAGGATATTGCAAGAGCACAGCTCGGAATACCTGATGATAAATTTCTTGTGCTTTCCTTCGGCGGTTCACTTGGTGCAAAGCCTATTAACGAGGCTATGTACGGTATTCTTTTAAACAGTGCCGATACAGGCAAGTACTATCATATTCATTCAGTGGGAACAAACGGCTCTGAATATCTTGAAAAATTTGAGCAGGCAGGCTTTAAGAACGGTAAAAAGGGAACTGTTGAGGTAAGACAGTATATAGATAATATGGACGTTTGTATGGCGGCGGCTGATGTTGTAATAGGCAGAGCAGGTGCGTCGTCCCTTTCCGAAATTGAGGCTATGGGTAAGGCGTCAATACTTATTCCGTCACCCTATGTTGCAGAAAATCATCAGTATCATAACGCAATGGCACTTGTAAACAGAGGAGCAGGATACATTTTGGAGGAAAAGGATTTGACCTCTGAAAAACTTTCCGAGATGCTTGACGATATGCTTTCAAATAAAGCAAGGCTCAGACAGATTGAAGAAAACGCAAAAAATATGGCAATAACAGACGCAAGAGAGCGTATAGCAACAATTATTGTTTCTCTTGTTAAGGAAAAAGAATAATAACAAAAATAATCCCTCTGCATAGGATAGTTTGCAGAGGTGATTAGATGAATGTATTTAAAATAAACGGCAAAGCAAAGCTCAACGGAAGTGTAAGGCTCCACGGAGCAAAAAATTCGGCCCTTCCAATTCTTGCCGCCGCAATTCTCGTAAAAGGCGAATGTGTCATACATAATTGCCCTGATTTAAGCGATGTCAGAACTACGGTAAAAATACTTGAAAGCCTCGGATGTAAGGTGATAAGAGACGGCGATACCTTAACTGTAAATGCTGAAAATATAGTTAGCAGTGATATAGACGAGCAGATGATGAGAACTATGAGGTCGTCAATAATTTTTCTCGGCTCCCTTGTTTCACGTACAGGCAAGGCTTCAATATTTTATCCCGGCGGTTGTGAAATAGGCACAAGACCTGTTGACCTCCATTTGAAGGCTTTAAAATCTCTCGGCGCCACCTTTTGTGAAAACGGCTCGTCAATAATATGTACTGCCTCAGGAATTAACGGCGCAAAGATTATTTTACCATTTCCAAGCGTAGGCGCCACTGAAAATATAATTATTGCCTCGGCAATATCAAAGGGCAGAACAACGATTATTAATCCTGCAAGAGAGCCTGAAATTTGCGACCTTGCAGATTTTTTAAATCATTGCGGAGCAAGAATATACGGAGCAGGGGAAACCACCATTGAAATAGACGGTGTTGAAAAGCTTCATCCCTGCGAGCACAAAATTATCCCCGACAGAATACTTGCGTCAACATATATGAGTGCCGCCGCAGTTACGGGCTCTGAAATAATAATTGACGATATCAGACCTACTCATTTGGCACCTGTTTTTCCTGCTTTTACTGAAATGGGCTGTAAGCTGTATTTAATAGGAAGCAGTCTTAAAATTCAGGCACCCAAGAGATTAAGACGTGTACGTATGATTAAGACAATGCCCTTTCCCGGCTTTCCTACAGATTCACATTCGCCTGTTGCGGCAGCATTGACAACCGCAAGAGGTATATCTCTTTTGCAGGAAAATATTTTTGAAAACCGTTTCAGGTATGTAAGCGAGCTAAACCGTTTCGGTGCAGATATTCAGGTAAACGATAAGCTTGCCGTCATAAACGGAGTAAAGCAGCTTCACGGAGCAAATGTAAACGCCACAGATTTAAGAGGCGGAGCCGCCCTTGTGGTTGCCGCTTTAGGTGCAGAGGGAATATCTACGATTAATTATATTCAGCATATTGACAGAGGATACGAAAAGCTTGAAAAAAATTTATCAAATTTAGGCGCAGATATAAAGAGGATTAATAATGAAGAAAAAAAAGACAACAAACAAATCAGCCCCGAGGACTCAAAAGATAAGTAAAAATACAGATAATTACGGCAAAAGTCTTGATGATTTGGGACTTGAACCGCCTAAAATTTACAGAGAGTCTCAAAGGTCAAAGGAAATTCAAAAGGGCTATTCCTCACCGAAAAATAAGCAACAGCTTACAAAATCGGAGCGCAGGGCAAAGGAAACTAAAAAGAGAAAAAAAAGAAACGCTATCAGAAAATTTTTTATATGGATGCTTGTGGCTTTATTTGTTATAGCATTAGGACTTGTTCTTTCTCTTACTGTTTTCTTCCATATAAACAGCATTACAGTAAATTCAAATAAGCTGTATACAACAGAGGAGATACTTTCACAGTGTACAATAGACGTAGGTGAAAACCTGTTCCTGTCTGATACAAAGTCAGCACAGCAAAGGCTTGAAGAAAGCTTACCATATATATATAAGGCTGAAATAAAAAGAAAGCTTCCGGACAAAATAGAGATTAATATAACAGAAGCAAAGGTTGCTTATTCTGTTAAGAATAAGGACAAAACATACATTTACCTTGATGATAATTTTAAGGTCCTTGAGCTTGGTGCAGATAAGTCTAAAGGCATTAAAATAAGTAAGGCAGATATTAAAAAAGCAGTTGCAGGCTATAAAATAGAGTTTAAAAATGATGATACAGGTGACTGTATAGAACAGCTTGCAAAAACCGTTAAGGAAAATGATTTTACGGAAATTACATCAATATACAGTAATAATATAAGTGACAACTATGTTGTATATGACGGCAGAATAAAGTTTAAGCTCGGTAACTGTGATGACCTTGAAACTAAGATTTACAGAGGCTTGGCGGCCTGTGAACAGTTAAATGAGTCAAGTCCTAATGTAAAAGGCACAATGAACATAACAGGTGGAAAGTCAGTTTACTTTACAGAGGAAAATGAGTAAAGAAAATTACTTTACAAAAATTGTGACTATTTTTGGAATTTGTGCAATATTTACAAAGAAATACTGAAATCTTTATCAAAACATTGTCAATAACTTTGAGAATAATTCAAAAAAAGTATTGCAAAATAATTACAATATTGTTACAATATGATATGTAACCAAGTCTATGGGACTAATTTAGAATATTATGCAAGGAGAATTAAAATATGGGACGTTATGAAATAGATACCGACGATTCAAAGGTAGTTCAGATTAAAGTTGTAGGCGTAGGCGGAGGCGGCGGAAATGCCGTTAACCGTATGGTACATTGTAATATTCAGGATGTTGAGTTTGTAGCTGTTAACTCAGATAAGCCGGCTCTTGCAAAATCAACAGCCACACATAAAATACTTATCGGTGAAAAGGCAACAAAGGGCCGTGGCGCAGGTGCAAAGCCTGAGGTTGGTACACGTGCCGCTGAGGAAAGCCGTGAAGCTCTTACTGATATTCTTACCGGAGCAGAAATGGTATTCATTACTGCCGGTATGGGCGGTGGAACAGGTACAGGTGCCGCTCCTGTAGTTGCTAAAATTGCCAAGGACCTTGGTATACTTACTGTTGCTGTAGTTACAACTCCGTTTGCTTTTGAGGGCAGCAGAAGAATGAAGCAGGCTCAGGAAGGCATTAAAGAGCTTGCTCAGTATGTTGATTCAATTATGGTTATTCCTAATGAAAACCTTAAATATGTTACAGAAGAAAAGATTACTCTCCTTAATGCATTTGAAATAGCTAACGATGTACTTCGTCAGGGTGTTCAGTCAGTTTCCGACCTTGTAAATGCTACAGGTCTTGTAAACTGTGACTTTGCCGACGTTACAGAGATTATGAAGGATTCAGGCTATGCTCATATGGGTGTAGGCAGAGCAAAGGGTAAGGATAAGGCAGAGCTTGCAGCACGTCAGGCTATATCTTCTCCGCTTCTTAACACATCTATTGACGGTGCACACGGTATTCTTATCAATATCAC
>JBJFHZ010000104.1:0-33355 GCA_051894075.1 Eubacterium sp. | reverse complement strand
GACTCGAACTTACGACCTTCGGGTTATGAGCCCGACGAGCTACCAACTGCTCCACCCCGCGATATATTAACTTCGTTGTGCTATATATTATAGCATTATATTTTAAAATGTCAATAGCTAATTGAAAAAAGTTGTATAAACGCCGTCTGAACTATAAAAAATAATACAGGTGGGTTAAATGACTGACAGGAATGCTTTTATAAAATCTGTTGACATTGCAGAGAAAATAATTGAAAACGGCGGTGAAATCAGCAGAGCCGAAGAAACAGTAAAAAGGATTAACAACGCCTTTGGGCAGGAGTGCCGTGTTTTTGCCCTGCCCACGCTTATTATTGCCCAATGCGGTGATTTTACTCAGATAAGAAGAATTATTCCCCATGATGCTGACCTTGCTGAGCTTACAAGGCTCAATTCTCTTTCAAGAAGCATTTGCAAAAGCTTCAGCAAGGAGATTTCCGAGTCTGACGGAAACTATCCAGATATAATTGAAAAAATATCGGTTTTCGGTGCTACAGGTGCTTTTTCCATATTCTTCGGCGGGACATTGCTTGACGCATTGTTTTCAGGATTGATAGGTCTTATAATCACTTGTCCTCCCAATAAAAAAATGAGCCTTCCCCTGTTCTCTTCAAATCTTTTAGACTCGTTTATTGCCGGTGTGCTTGCCTGTCTGCCTGCTGCTTTCGGCATTAACACCCACAGAGATAAAATTATAATCGGCACAATAATGCTTCTTGTTCCCGGTCTTACCGTTGTAAACGCTATAAGAGATATGATGAGCTCCGACCTTTTTGCAGGACTTATTGAGCTTGTCATTGCAATAATGTCGGCACTTGGCATTGCATTAGGAACTGCAGGGGCTTTAATGATTTTCAAATTTATATGATTAAAGAAATTATTTGCTGTGTTGCAGGAACTCTGTTTTTTGCAGTAACTATGAAGGCACCGAAAAACACACTTATGTATATTTTCGCAGGCAGTATCATAACCTCCGTAATTGAAAGAGTTTTAAACAGCTTTTACGGAGATTTAACCGCCTGCTTTCTTGCTATGCTGTGCCTTGTCATTTACTGCGAGCTTGTGGCACGGATACTGAAAATTCCTGTTACTGTTATTCTTATGCCCTCAACTATTCCTCTGCTACCCGGAAGTTCAATTTATTACACAATGCTGTATGCAATAGGCTCTGATACAGATAAAGTTATAAGATATGCTAAAGCAACCGTCGCATCGGGACTTGGAATCGCACTTGGTGCAATAGTCAGCTCAATTTTCATTAAACTGATTATTGCGTTGAAAGGTAATTTAAAATGTTAAAAGTATTTTATAACTCAAAGGATATAATCGGATATACAATCATACCAATGAACATAGGTTTTTCCGTTTACAGTTATTTGCTCGTTATCAGGTAATTTTTCACTCCATCTTTTGCCATATTTCTCGAATTTCCAATTATCCTCATTAAATCTGCGCCAAAGAACAGTTCTTCCGTTTTTATCAATATATTGTTGTGTTACAACACCATTGTCATATGTTTCAATATCCATTAGGCAAATTGTATCAAACTCCATATTTCCTATGGTAACAATATATCTTCCAATAACATCAACACAGTTTTCAATTGATTCATAGTTACTTTTATTTTCTTTAATTAAATTCTTTTGAAAAACATGTGTTTCTCTTCCGCAATTATCTTTACCGTAACCCCAATTACGAGTAAATTCTTCACCATCAAGAAAAGTATATAATTTTTTTACACCTTCTATATTATGGCTTTCTGCAAGAAAACGACAATGACTGTCTGTAAGCTGTGCCACAAAAGAACGTTCTGATAACAACTCATTATCGAGTTTTTCTCTGTCGATAGGATTGTATTCTTTTGCTGAAATTTCAATACCTTGCACAGTATGCACTTCTGCTATACCCAAAACCTCAGCCTCGACATACTGAGTTTTATTTCTACTTGGCAATTCATATAAAGCCCAAGATATTTTTTCATTAAGCTTAGGAACAATCAGCCAACCCATAAGCTCTTGACATTCTGTTTCAAATGGCAGTTTTTCAGATTTTTTAATTGTATAATTGGGTAATTTATTTGGTAGCTTATTCATTATTGTATCTCCTTTTTTTATAGGTTTATATGGATATTTTTCTTTGAAGCTTTGCTTGGCATGATAAAGTCTGCTTTTAACTGTACCGATTGGTACAGAAAGTCGGCAAGCTATTTCTTTCTGTGAAAGTTCAAGAAAATAATACATATAAAGAATTTGTCTGCTTTTATCATTCAGACTGCATATTATTTCAAAAACATCACTTGGCTCTGTTCTGCCAAATTTATTTTGTTCATAAGTAACTAAATCTAAATCAAAATCTGTGAATTCAACTTCTCCCGCTTTCTTTCGGTAATAATCATTGCATTTATTTTTAGCAATACATATTATCCATGCTTTAAACTTGCTTTCACTACTCAAATCTTTAAATTTCTTAAATGCCGTTATATATATTTCTTGTATTACATCTTCTGCATCTTCATAATCAGATATTTTAAAATGAACAAAACGTTCAACGGCAAATTTGTTTTCACTAAGTAGTTTTTCAAAATTCATATCACCCCTCCTTAAAATTTGAAACCGATTTCACTATAACAGACGATTTTTTCTTCAAAAAGGTTCAAATTAATTTTTCATATAATTACAAAAGGGATAGCCTCAATATTAAGACAATCCCTAAAACATTATTTATTTACATTGTACCTTTCTTTTAAATATTGATTATTGTTCAAGTCAAAAGACAAGATATATGGCCGGTCGTTTTCATATATCCAACGTTCTATGTATGTTGGAGTTATTTCAAATAACACCTCATTTTCCGACATTGAATAAAGTTCAAAAGCTTTTGAAAAAGCCGTTTTAAATATCGTGCAGAATTCTATATTATCAGCAGAAGCACCTATTTCTCTGCAAACTCCTTCAATCTGAATGTTGTCTATGCAAAGAGATACATTGGGATTTTCTTTTATTTCCTCATATTTTCTAAAATTTTTGTCAGTCTGAAAATAAAATTTTTCACCGATTCTGACAATACTCATCATTCGTGAACTGACTTTGTTTTGATAAGACGTTGAAAGCACCATATTTCTATGCGTGCCAAACTCATTATAAAATTTTAAAATTTGATTATCAAACATATTATTGTACTTCCTTTGTATATTTCATTTCAATTACTTCTATACCGTTGTCTTTTTTATACCTACTTACATCTAAAAAGCCTACATTATGATAACATTTTATGGCTCTTGCATTGCTTGTTCTCACGTGAAGATATATCTCATTAACACCTACTAAGTCAATAAAATTCTTTATTGCTAAGGTACCAATATTCTTATTTCGGTAATCATCATATGCGATGAAAACGCCTAAAATAGCTTTGTCGTCTTTTCCCTTTTCAAGCCAAATACTACCGATATTTTTATCGTCAGCCTTAATAAAGCACCATTTTATTAATTCAGTATTTTTGTCAGGTGCAATTCTTGATTGATACCGAGATAAATCAGAATCAAACTGTTTATCAAATGCTATGTATTCTGCTATATTTTGACTGTTTATTTCTTCTAATCTAATTAACATAATACTTTTCTCCCTTTAAACATTAGTTACTATATGGTAAAATAAGATAATAACAGCAAGGAAAATGTCGGGTAATTCGGCTTTTGATATGATAGACTGATAGCGAGGTGAGAAAGTGGATATTTTAAAAAGCTTAAACGATGCAGTTGACTACATAGAAAAGCACCTGTGCGAAGATGTTGATATCGGGAAAGCGGCTCAAATTTCAGCAATGAGTGAATATGATTTTTCAAATCTGTTTCATTCACTTACGTCAATGACTGTCAGAGAATATATAAGAAAGAGACGTCTCACTCTAGCAGGTGAAGATTTACAACACGGCAAAGAAAAGGTCATTGAAATAGCATTAAAATACGGATATGACAGTGCCGATTCCTTCCGCAGAGCATTTGTTCTCCAACACAATATAACACCTTCTCAGGCAAGAAGCAATAAGTCTGCATTAAAAATCTATCCTCCGGTCTCATTTCACATCAATATTATGGGAGCTGAAAAAATGGATTTTAAAATTATTGACGCAGAAGAAATGACCGTTTACGGAATTTCAAGAGACTGTTTTTCTTCCGAGGAAAACAGATATGAGCTTGCCCGAACAATGTGGTCCGATGAATGTGACAACATTCCCAAAAGCATTTGCGACGGCTATGACGGAAAATGGTACGGTGTTTGGTACAGCAACAAATATCTTATAGGCAGAGAAAAGGATGACTGCCGTTTGGACATTCTTGAATCACTTGAAAAAGATATTATTCCCTCGGGAAAATATGCTGTATTTACCACAGAGCTTGGCGGTTATGCCGGAGATGAACTGCCCAAGCTTCACAAGCTGATTTTTGATGCTTGGCTGCCAAATTCAAAATTTGTACAAAACGGCAATATTGAAATAGAGGTATATCATCTTTGTACAGACAGAGCAGAAAGACGTAAAAAAAGATACTACGAAATATGGATACCCGTCAGAGAAAAATTTGCTTTTGACGACAACAGCAAGCCCATAATTAGAAATGCAAAGCCTCAGGATTGCACAGAAATTAAGGAAATATGTCAAAACGAATTAGGCTATAAATGTACAAAGGAGCTTGTTTCAAGCAAGCTCCGACAGCTTGATACTAAACGTGAACAGGTCTTTACTGCTGAATACGACGGCAAATGTATCGGGTTTGTTCATATTGAAAAATACGATGTCCTTTACTGCGAGGCAGGTGCAAACATACTCGGTCTTGCCGTTTCAAGTGATTATCAAGGCTTAGGTATCGGCAAAATGCTGATGGAAAAAGCAGAAAAATGGGCAAAGGATAGCGGTGCTCGGTGGGTACGCCTTAACTCTGGTGCTGAAAGAAAGGAAGCACATAAGTTTTACCGACACTCAGGCTTTGATAACGAAAAAGAGCAAATCAGATTTTTGAAGAAAATCTGATTTACATTCCTATTTCATTTTTCATTTCACGGAGAATTTCGCAGGAGGTATGAAACTGCTCTTTTTCTTCATCACTTAACTTCATTTCAAGAACCTCTCTGACGCCGTTTCTGTTGACAACTGACGGCACACCCGCATATATTTCCTTTTCGCCGTATTCCCCTTTTAAATATGTTGAAACGGTGAAAATTGAATTTTCGTCAAAGAGTATTGCTCTTGTTAGCCTTGCAAGCACCATACCGATACCATAATAGGTTGCCTTTTTTGCTTTGATGATTTCGTATGCAGACTCTTTAACATCTACTGCTATATCCTTCATATCGTCCATTAGATTTGGATTATCGGCTGAAAGCTCACTTAAGGGCTTTACGGAAATTGCAGCATTACTCCAGGCAACAAACTCAGAGTCGCCGTGCTCACCGATTACGTAGGCGTGAACGTTTCTTGGATTAACCTTAAAATAATCGCTCATCATATGCTTTAGTCTTGCGGAATCAAGGCTGGTGCCGGAGCCGATAACTCTTCCTGCCGGAAAGCCCGAAAGGCTGTAAACCACCTGTGTCATAATATCAACAGGGTTTGACGCAACAAGAAAGACTCCGTTAAAGCCACTTGCGACTATGGGATTCACTATTGATTTAAACACCTTATAATTTTTCTGCAACAGGTCACGTCGGGTTTCTCCCGGCTCCTGCGGTGCACCTGCACAAATTACAATGACGTCTGCGTCGGTACAATCGGAATATTCCCCCGAATAAATTGTCATTGAGCTTGGTGCAAAGGGCAATCCGTGGCTCAAATCAGCCGCTTCTCCTCTTGCCCTTTCTTTATTTATATCAATCAGCACAAGCTCGTCACATATATTTTGATTTAAAAGTGCGTAGGCAAAGCTCATACCTACCATACCCACGCCGACAATTGCAACCTTTTTACTGTCAATAAACATAAAAAATCACCCGAAAGTATTATTACCATACTTTCGGGTGTTAGTCTTTTTATTATTTAAAGAAAAGCGGCAACGGCTCAAGGAAAATAATGTCATCTCTTTCTGCGGCATCACCCTCTGCAAGAGGAGCACAGGATCCGACAATATTTCCGTCAAACGCCTTTACGATGCCTTCAACTGCTTTAAGGCTTTCTCCTGTTGAGATAACGTCATCAACTATCAAAACTCTCTTTCCGTTAAGCAAGTCCCCGTCCTCATGACCGAGATAAAGAGTCTGCTCCTTCTGAGTAGTGATGCTTGTCTCCGTATAAGAAACAGGGTTGTCCATATAAACCTTAACGCCCTTGCGGACAACTATGTATTTCTTACCGCTGAGCCTGCTCATTTCGTAAGCAAGGGGAATTGACTTTGCCTCAGGAGTAACAATATAGTCAAACTCGGGAGCCTTTTCAAGAAGTGCCTTAGCACAAGCCTCCGTCAGCTCCACATCACCGAAAAGAATAAATGCGGCAATATCAAGCTTATCTGAAACAGGAAATCTCTTAAGCTGTCTTTCAAGGCCTGCAATTTTCAGTGTATAAAATTCTTCGCTCATATTATTTTCTCTCCTAACTTAACACCGCCGATAAGGTGGAAATGAAGATGCATTACAGTCTGTCCTGCATCTTCTCCGCAGTTATTAATAATTCTGTATGATTCTATACCCTGTGATTTTGCAATCTCGGGTATTTTTTCAAATATATGAGCAACATATTTACTGTTTTCCTCTGTTACACCGTTGGCACAACAGATATGCTCCTTAGGAACAACAATTATATGAACAGGAGCAACAGGGTTTATATCCTTAAAAGCAAGAATCATATCGTCCTCATAAACCTTAGTTGAGGGGATATTACCTGCTATAATTTCACAAAACAAGCACATAGCCTTCTCCTTATTTAATCATAGATTTAACGGTATCTTCAACTGCTGAAATTGCACTGTCAAGCTTTGACAAATCCTTTGCACCTGCCATAGCGGAATCAGGACGGCCACCGCCGCCACCGCCTGCAAGCTTTGCAATCTCACGTACAAGGTCTCCTGCTTTAACGCCCTTAGCGATAGCATTCTTACCGCATACGGCAACAAGGTTTGCTTTATCGCCGTTTACTCCTGCGATAAGTGCAACAACATTATCGCCCTTAGCCTTGATATCGTCACCCATTGAACGAAGAGCATCGGGAGTTGTTCCCTCAACCTTTGCAACATAAAGCTCTAAACCGTCAACATCAATAGGCTTTGAGAACATATCGGCACTCTTAAGCTTTGTAAGCTCAGCGTTTAGCTTTTGAATTTCCTTATCCTTTTCCTTATTTTCTGCAATAACTGCCGAAACTCTATCCTCAACCTCATTTTCAGCCGATTTTAGAGCAGAGGCTGTAAATTTAACAACATTTTCGTTCTTATCAAGGTAATCAAGAACGCCGAAGCCTGTAAAGGCTGTAATTCTTCTTACGCCTGCGGCTACAGATGACTCTGAAACAATCTTGAAAAGTCCGAGCTGACCGCTGTTTGAAACGTGGGTACCGCCGCAGAATTCGGTTGAAAAATCTCCTGCCTTAACTACTCTTACAATGTCTCCGTACTTTTCGCCGAAAAGCATCATTGCGCCCATTTTTTTAGCCTCTTCAATAGGCATTTCCTGCATAACAACAGACTGTGCACCGAGAATAAACTCGTTTACAAGACGTTCAACCTTAACGATTTCCTCGTCTGTCATAGGATTGAAATGGGTAAAGTCAAAGCGAACCTCGTTCTCATTAACAAGCTGACCTGCCTGCTCAACATGGGTGCCGAGAACCTGACGCAATGCAGCTTGAAGAAGATGTGCCGCAGTATGATTTCTCATAATAGCCTTTCTTCTGTCAGCATCAATTTCAGCAGACACGCTATCACCTACACTGATAACGCCCTTTGAAATAGCACCCTTATGAAGATAGATTGAATCGGCATTTTTTGTTGTATCCAAAACGGCAAATTCATTTTCACCGTTTTTGATTATACCGCTGTCGCCGACCTGACCGCCTGAAAGAGCGTAGAAAGGAGTTTTATCAAGAACTACTGTTCCCTGCTCCCCAGCACCAAGCATATCAACAAGCTCACCGTCAGCATTAACGATAGCCTGTACCTTTGCCTCGCAGTTAAAATCTGTATATCCAACAAATTCTGTTTTATCGGCCTCGATTTTAACGCTTTCGCCCTTCCAAGCATCTGCACCTGCGTCCTTACGGGCAGCTCTTGCAGTAGCCTTCTGCTCAGCCAAAAGCTCGTTAAATCTATCCTCGTCAACAGTCATTCCCTTTTCTTCCAGAACATCCTTAGTCAAGTCAAGCGGGAAGCCGTAGGTATCGTTAAGCTTAAAAGCATCATCGCCCGAGAAAACAGTACCGTCTGTATTTTCAATATATTCATCAAGAAGAGCAAGTCCTGCATCAATAGTCTTACCAAAGGATTCCTCCTCTGCAAGAATAACCTTTGCGATAAGCTCCTCCTTATCGGCAAGCTCCGGATACGCAACTCTATTTTCGTTGATAACTGTTTTGCATACCTTATAGATAAACGGCTCGTTTACTCCCAAAAGTCTGCCGTGACGGCAAGCTCTTCTGATAAGACGGCGAAGAACATAGCCTCTGCCGTTATTTGACGGAATAACGCCGTCACCGATCATAAAGGTTGCAGAACGAACGTGGTCGGTAATAACACGCAGAGAAACGTCGTTCTTGTCATCCTCGTGATATTTAACACCTGCAATTTCGGAAATCTTCTTCATAATATTCTGAACGGTATCAACCTCAAAAATATTATCAACGCCCTGTAAAATGCAGGCAAGTCTTTCAAGTCCCATACCTGTATCAATATTCGGATGGTCAAGAGGAGTATAATTTCCGTTTCCGTCGTTATCAAACTGGGTAAATACATTATTCCAAAATTCAGTGAATCTATCACAATCACAGCCCGGTCCGCAGTCGGGACTGCCGCAGCCGTATTTTTCCCCACGGTCAAAATAAATTTCAGAGCAAGGACCACAGGGGCCTGAGCCGTGCTCCCAGAAATTATCCTCCTTGCCAAGTCTTACGATATGGCTCGGGTCAACACCGTTTTGCTTTGTCCAAATTTCAAAAGCCTCGTCATCATTTTCATAAATGGTAACATAAAGCTTGTCCACAGGCATTTCAAGCACCTGTGTACAAAACTCCCAAGCCCAAGCGGTAGCCTCTTTTTTGAAATAGTCGCCGAAGGAAAAGTTACCCAGCATTTCAAAAAATGTACCGTGACGGTCTGTCTTTCCTACACATTCAATATCGGGTGTACGGATACATTTCTGACAGGTGGTTACACGCTTTCTCGGAGGTGTTACCTCACCTGTAAAATATTTTTTCATAGGAGCCATACCTGAGTTAATCAGAAGAAGGCTCTTATCTCCGTTAGGTACAAGTGAAAAGCTTGGAAGCCTCAAATGTCCCTTGCTTTCAAAGAAAGAAAGATATTTCTCTCTCAAATCATTTAAAGATGTCCATTCCATAATTTATACCTCAAATAAATAATTTTATTTGTAATAATCTTAAATACTCATTATACAATCAAAAGGGCAACAGCATTTTGTTGCCCTTAAAAATGTATATGATTAAAGTTTTTCAACAAGCTTTGTAAGCTCCTTGACCTCGTCAACGGTGAATGTAAGACCCTTGCTCATCTTTGAATGGTCAGGTGACCAGTCTCTGACGTCAATCTTAGGCTCACGTCCGTTCCAAGAAATCATATTCACTTCCCTTGTCCAGCCTCTTGCTGTTTCGGAAATTACTCCGAGATGCTCAGTAATTTCATACTTGATTTCAGGCATTGTGGCTCCTCCTTTTCTGTATTAAAACTTAATTATGCTTTAAGTGAATTAACTACTTCTTTAGTATCACGGGCAATAGTAAGCTCTTCATCAGTAGCAAGAATGAATACTCTTACTTTGTCGGTTGGGTCTGTAAGCTCTGCTTCAGCACCCTTAACGGTTGACTGATTTAAAGCCTCATTAATTCTAACGCCCATATAGCCGAAATAAGAACAAATCTTTGAACGAAGCCAAAAGCCGTTTTCGCCGATACCGCCTGTGAATACGATAGCGTCAACACCGTTCATTGCTGCTATATATGAGCCGATATACTTTGCAATTTCATAAGCCTGCATTTCGTGAGCAAGAAGAGCTCTTTCGTTGCCGGCATTCTGAGCTGCACAGATATCTCTGTCATCAGAGGAAACACCTGAAATAGCATTTACGCCTGATTCCTTATTAAGAACCTTATCCATCTCATCGGGAGTAAGTCCTAATTTCTTTTCAATAAAGGTTACAACCGAAGGGTCAACTCCGCCTGAACGTGTGCCCATCATAAAGCCGTCAAGAGGAGTAAAGCCCATTGAAGTATCGACAACCTTACCGTGGTCAACAGCAGCGATAGATGAGCCGTTACCGAGGTGGCATGTGATAATCTTCAAATCCTTGATATCCTTGCCCATTTTATCTGCAACCCTGTGGGAAACAAACTTATGGGAGGTACCGTGGAAGCCATAACGACGAACACCGTACTTTTCATAATATTCATAAGGAACAGCATACATATATGCCTTAGGAGGCATTGTGCTGTGGAATGCAGTATCGAAAACTGCAACCTGAGGGACGTTAGGACCGACAACCTCAAGGCAAGCTCTGTAGCCCTGAAGATTTGCAGGGTTATGAAGCGGAGCAAGAGGAGAAAGCTCTTCAATATCCTTAGCAACCTGCTCAGTGATAAGCACGCTCTTAGTATACTTATCACCGCCCTGAACTACTCTGTGACCTACTGCATCAATTTCATCAAAGGAGTCAATTACCTTATGCTCTCCTTCGGAAAGTATATATTTAACCTCGTTAAAAGCATCTATATGAGTCGGAAGCTCCTTATCATAAGTATACTTTTCACCGTTTACCTTAATGATAACGTTTTCTTCGCCACCGTTAATCTTAAGTCCGATTCTTTCTATTGCACCTTTACAGAGGACAGATTCGTCAGACATATCCATTAACTGATATTTGAGTGAGGAACTGCCACAGTTAATAACAAGAATTTTCAAAATATTTCCTCCGTATATTGAATTTATTTTATTAATTTAGTATTATAATAATATATAAGACAAGTGATTGTCAAGAATTTTTGAGGATTTTTTATGACAGCAGGAATAATTTGTGAATTCAACCCCTTTCACAAGGGACATAAATATCTGATCGACACGGTGAAAAAAGACTGTGATAATGTCGTCTGCGTTATGAGCGGTAATGTAGTTCAGCGTGGCGAATTTGCAGTTTACGATAAATTTACAAGGGCAAAAACCGCCCTGGAAAACGGTGCCGACCTTATTATAGACCTGCCCTGTGCATATTCTCTAATGTCTGCCGAGGGTTTTGCAAAATATGCCGTTCATTTATTAGAGGCTTGCGGTATCGTGGACAAAATCGCATTCGGTGCCGAATGTGAGGATGCGGCTCTCCTTAAAGAAACTGCTGACAGCATCGAGGACAAAAAGCAGGAAATTATCGAGGAAATGAAAAATGGTGTTTCCTACCCTGTTGCAAGAAAGAATGTTATAAAAAGCGATATTCTTGATTATCCTAACAACATTCTTGCAGTTGAATACATTAGGCATACAAGGCTACCCTATATGGCCGTTAAAAGAATAGGCAAAGGTCACGACACCGATGACGAGTTATACAGTGCGTCAGCTATCAGAAGCACTCTTGACACAAGTGAAATATGCACATTAAAAAACTGTGAAATAGCTGTTCTTGCAAGGCTCCGTTCAATGACGGCGGAGGATTTTTTACAGATTGACGACGTAACAGAAGGACTTGAAAACAGGATAGTTCAGGCTGTTAAAACGGCAGAAAATCTTGAAGAGCTGTACGACAGTATTAAAACAAAAAGATACACTCATTCAAGAATAAGAAGAATAATTCTTAAAAGCTACCTTGGAATAACAAAGGAATATTCCTGTGACGTTCCGTATATCCGTGTAATCGGCTTTAATGAAAAAGGCAGAGAGCTTTTATCCGAAATGAAGGAAAAAGCCACCCTGCCCGTTATAAGCAAATTCAGCGACGTTAAAAATCTTGACGAAAAGGGTCAAAGACTTTTTGAGCTTGAATGTCACTGCACGGATTTATATAATTTAGGCTTTTCCGTACCGAAGCCCTGCGGACTTGAACAGAAAAGCAGGATAGTTATTGTTGATAGATAAATTAGGGTTTGTAGGGGTGTATTTGTAGCAAATTTATGGCTCCCTTGTGTAAAGGGAGCTGTCTGCGTTAGCAGACTGAGGGATTGTTACAACCCCTCCGAGTTGCCTAACGGCAACCCACCTCCCCTTGCACAGGGGAGGCTCAATTCGGTTCGATAAACACTAATTTATTCTTTAAAAAGATTATAAAACTCCTCTTTAGTCATTGATGAATTTATATATGACAAAAGAGAATTTGTTGAAAGAAACTCCGGTAAATCAAGCATTTCAAGGAGTTTCTTTTTATTTTGCTTGGCATTTGGAGTACCGGAAATTCCAAGCTCAAAAAGGTCAAAATTTGTCACGGGGTTTTTATTTTCGGAAAAGGTTGATTTAACGTTTTCCTTTTCAAAAAGCTCCTTGAGTAATTCCTCACTCATTCCCTCAACGCCAAGCTTTCCTTCTTTAGACGGCTGTGATTTTCTCTTTTCCTTGCCGTAAATATCGGGTATATAGATATGCTTTATCCTGTCCTGCGGTATTCCCGAGGAAATGTAATTTCTTATCTGAAAACCGCTGTGGTCGGAATCGGTAAGAACGATAATCCCCCGTTCCTTTGCAAGACGTCTTATAAAATTCAGCTTTTCCCTATCATTATATATTCCGAAGCCGTTTGTTTCGATAATAAGAGTATCAAGAATATTTGACAGCTTCAGCTTATCATATCTGCCCTCAACTATTACTGCCTCATCAATCTTTAACATTATATCTCCCGTGCCGTTAAAATCAGCTTTACTATAAGCTCTTCAATGAGAAGCTTTTTGTCAACGGCTGTGCTTTTCATTTTAATATCCGTATTTGCAATTGCATCAAGGGAGTCCGTCAACTGCTTTTCGGAAAGTGAGGCACAGTCTCTTGATGCATTTCTAAGGGCAAATTCCCTGCCTCTGTAATTATAATGCTTTGCCACATCATCATAGGAAAAGCCTGCCGTTTTGGCACATTTCACCCTGTACATATCTACGTAAACACTGCTGATTGCAGAAAGGATAATGACAGGCTCCTCCTTCATTGCAAATAGGGTATCAAGCACCTCATAGGCTTTATCGGAATTCCCCGAAACCACATATTTTGAAAGGTCATAAATTCTTGCCTGCAGACATTTGGTTGCCATATTGTCAATAACGTCTCTTGTTATCTCTCCTCCCTTGACAAAATAGGAAAGCTTGTCAAGCTCGTTTAAGAGATTTTTCATATTGTTTCCCGAAACGGAAATAAGATATTTTGCGTTATTAACATCAAGCACGGCGCCTCTTTTTTTTGCTCCGCTTACAAGAAGCTTTGCTACATCACCTTCGCTTCTTTTCTGCATATTGACAACTGCTCCCGCAGAATCAAAGGCTTTTATTAGCTTTTTAAACTTTGCCGATTTAACATCGGGCTCCAAGGCGTCAAACCAAAGAATAAAAACAGTAGTATCGGGACAGTCGGACAAATACTCCTCAAGGAGCTTTATATCCGACTGGTTTTTATCCACAGGATAGTCCCTTACCACCACAAGATTATATTCACTCATCATAGGAAGCATTTGGGCATCCTTTAAAATTTCATCAAGAGAAATATCCTTACCGTCAAAAAAGTGATAGTTAAAGGACTCAAAGGTTTCGTCAACTATCTTTTCCTTCATTTTGGAAATATAATGCTCCTTAAGATAGCTTTCTTCACCGTAGATAAGATAAGCATTTTCAAAGCTATTTTCTTTTATATGTTTTCTGAGCTGCTGCTCTCCGATTTCAGCCATTTGCTTCCCTCCTCGCATAGATACTGTTGTTTTTATAAAATGTAAAAACATAATCCTTATTATCGGAAAATTTATCGCAAACATTCCTAAAGGCTTTATACCCATTTACCGTAACATAATCATCACTGACATACAGGGTATTTGAATAAACGGTTATCTGTATTTCATCTCCCTGACATTTTACACCAATATCCTCACACAAATCAACATCTATTTCATCATTACTGTAAAAATACGTTTGACAGTCCATTATTTTTTCAATTCGCATATTGTCATAATCGCAGTCAATAAACACAGCCTTTTCAAAATTTTTTACTGCACAGGTTTCCTTTATGCAGTAAAAATCCTCCTTTTCATCTGCGTCAATTACCAAAAGACATTCGCTGTTATAAACTGCAACAGCGTTATTTCCCGTTACCTTTGCAGTTATCCTATTTTCGTTTTCAAGGTGACTGAATACACCTGACAAAGCAAATGCAAATGCCATAAAAATACAAAGCTGTTTAATATTTATTTTTTTGAATGCAAAAATGCTGATGGCGCAAAACAACAGGCAAATTGCAACAGCCACGCCGAAAACAGAAGCAGACACATCAACAAAAAGACTGCCGAATTTTTCGGCGCAAAAAGAAGTAATATCGAGAATTGCACCACCGAAAACAATCATAACCTTTTCGGGAATAAATGACATTATCGACGAAAAACTGAATAAATTAAACAAGATTGTTGATACAAGGACAATTTCCGCTAAAAGTATCAAAATAAAATTAAGGAAAAATCCCAAAAGACTTACGGATTTAAAGAAAACAAGAGTTGCAGGAAAGGTTGTTATCATTATGGACGCAGTAAGGGTAAGAGCGTCATAAAGATATTCTGCTACACGATTTTTAAAGGTGTGCAGTCTTTCAAATTCGGGATATACAAAGCCTATACCGAAAACGGCACAAACGGTTAAAACTGCACCGGGGTCTGTTACCGCAAAGGGATTAAGGCAAATTAACACCATTGCAATTCCCAAGGAATTGAGCAAATCGGCCTTTTTATCAATGAGCCGTGCAAAAATAAATACAGAAACCGTTATAACAGAACGAATGACCGACTTTGAGAAATCCGCCACTGCACAGTATGACAAAAGCAGAGCAAAGGTGACCAGCGTATTAGGCAGTAAAGGAACTCCGATACGCTTTAAAATACAGTATACGCCAAAGCATACAAGAGCAGTATGAAGTCCCGAAACAGCCATTATATGCGATGCTCCGCAAATTTTGAAATCACTTATAACCTTGTCAGACAAAAGGCTTTTATCCCCTGTCAGAAAGGATAGTGCCAAAGCTCCTTCCTCACCGTCTGTTACATACGCCGTATTTCTTTTTATTGTTTCTCTCAACTTTATAAATCTATAATTTATAGGCTTTGACCTCGCTTTTTCATATACAAATTCCGTATTTTCAAAATCCGTATATGCGCCGACGAAAATATTTTCACCATACTGACAATAGGAATCAAAGCCGTTATCACTTGTTTTTTTAAAATTCAAATATGATGAAACACTGTCATAATAATCGGCTTCAATTTCCGCTTCGGAAAAAACCTTTGCTTTAAAATTCTGAGGAGTATTTTCCTTATCCACGCTGTTTATTTTAACTGTATAAACATATCCTGCTGCCGACTTTTGCGGTATGTCCGCTATCTGATAGGTGCAGTATACTCTTTCACCGTCAAGGGATTGAATAGGCAATACGGTATTATTCCACGTAAAAACGAACAAAAGACAGGAAAGCATAACAGTACCTGTTATGATAGGTACTGTAAGCGCCTGTCTTGTATCCTTAACAAGCAGGGATATTATAAATAATACCCCTGCCGAAACACTTATATATACTGCTGCCGTAGCACCCAGCACATTTGCAAAAAGAAGAGCAAGAGCGCAGGATACGCCCATATGAAGAGCTATTCTTTTCATAAATTACTTTTTAAAGCCCACCGGCGTAATTACAAAGCTGTATGCAAGCTCAATTCCCTTATCCATTCTGTATGGGTCTCTTACAAACGCCTGACCGGGCAAATCTCCGCCTACACCAAGCTGTCTGTGGTCAATATTAAGAGTTGTTATACTGTTGTCATAAGGAATATTGTTTATATGAGTAGCCCTTTCAAGTCCATCCTGAGTATAGTGATATGCCGAGAAATTAAGGGGATTGTCATAATAAGCCTGTATTTTCAGTCCTGTTCCCTTTTTATCGGTTATTGTAAGATATCTAACGTCTGTTCTGTTGGAGCTTTCCTGCGGTCTCATATAACGGTAATCAAGGTCGGTTACTGTTGACTTATACTTATCAATCTTATATCCCTTGCATCTGTCGATATAGTTAGGCTCAAAGCCTCTGCCATACCACTCAACATTCTCCATACTGCCGTCAAGGGTCATCTGATAACCGAAGCGCACCATATTGCTTGTTGCCTTTGCCGAATGATAAACATAAAGTCTGCCGTCTGCATATACTCTATAGGTTACAACGGAATTTTTAAGTCCCATTGTTGAAAGAGCAATATGTGCCTCTGCAAAGGAGCCGTACTCTTTAATTTCAGTCTTAACGGCTTTAGTATTTTTAGTAGCCTTCTGCCACAGATAATAGGGGTGGAACTTGCTCCACTGGGGAGTAAAGTTAAGAAAATCTATATCGTTATCGGTAAGTGCTCTGAAATAGTTAGGTGCAAGAGGTGCCTTAAGCATTTCTCTGCCCTCAATGCAATAGCTTGTAACTCTGCCGTTATCAACAACAACGCTAACCTTATCGTTACTGAATTCAGCCTTGTTTCCGCTTGCGTTGCAGGTGATTACTCCCTGAGCATCCTCTGACTGCTCGGGTTGCGGATATTCGCTGAGAATAAACTGCTCCCAAGCAATTTCGTAATTTGATTTAAGTCCCTCTGTTTTCTTCTTAGTGCAGAAGGAAATTGTTAAAATATTCTCCTTATCGGCAAGAAGCATATCCTTTGTATACGGAATTGTAACGAAGGTTTCGCTTAAAGGCTCGCACTCAACTGCTTCTTCACCGCTTGCCACAGCTTCGCCCTCTGCCTTAATAACCCACTTTAATTTATAGGCACTGAGGTTTGTAAATAGGAATTTGTTTTTTATACGGAGCTTTCCTGTTTCCAAATCAAAAGCCTCTATTCCGATATTCTGATATCCGTGCTTAACCTCTTCAATCTGTGGGTGCGGCTTTCTGTCTGCACCGATTATACCGTTGGCACAGAAATATACATTACTGCCTGTCATAGCGGTAGTATTGGGGATATCTATAAGCTTATGAGGCTCCTGTCCCTGAAAATCGGTACCGTAAAGATAGTTGTCGTTGCCGTTTTCGTCCTTTACGTGAAGCGCCTGGTCAACAAAATCCCAAATAAAGCCACCGCACATATTGTCATACTTTTCAAAGTCGTCAATATATTCCTGGAAATTACCGAGACTATTTTCCATACTGTGAGCATATTCGCAAAGAAGAATGGGCTTGCCCTCATACATTTCAGGCTTGATAGGCTTGCTGTCAGCGGCAAGCTGATTTGCGATATTATCGTAAAGAGAGATAGTGATTTCCTGTTTATTACCAAGCTTTTCCATAATATCGGCAGTTGGATACATACGGGAGATAACGTCGCTCTTCTTTAAATCAAAGTCGCCTTCATAATGGAACTGTCTTGTGCTGTCAAGCTTCAAGGCTGCCTTTTTCATTTCGGCAAAATTGTCGCCGTCGCCTGCCTCGTTACCAAGGGACCACATAAAGATACAAGGGTTATTTCTGTCACGAAGAACCATTCTTTCCATTCTGTCAACTACAGCCGCAGTCCACATCGGATTTGAACCCGGTACACCCTTACGTCTTACACCGTGAGTTTCAACCTCACATTCGTCCATTACGTAAAAGCCGTAATTATTGCACATCTCATAAAAATACGGATCATCGGGATAATGAGATGTTCTTATTGCGTTGATATTATTTTGCTTCATAATATCAAGGTCTTGGGCATATCTTTCCCTGGGAACTGCCCAACCGCAGTCGCAGTCAAAATCGTGGCGGTTTACACCCTTAACCATAAGAGGCATACCGTTGAAATAAATCTTTTCGCCTCTGATTTCAACCTTTTTAAATCCAACTTGATATGTCTTAACAGAAACAATTTCCCCGTCAAGAGAAACAGTCATAACAAGGGTATAAAGATTAGGTGATTCTGCAGACCATTTTTTAGGAGCCTTGATTTTTTTCTCAAAGGAAATGGTTTCCTTGCCGCCTGTGAGTTTTCTTTGCTCCTCACCGATTTCAATTTCTTTACCTGTTTTTGTAATAAGCTTTGCGCTGATTTGGGCGTGTCCCTGAATGTTATTATAGTTTTCAAGATACATTGACAGGCTCAAATCAGAGTCCTTAAAATCAACGTCAAAGTCTGTTTTTATGTAAAAATCTCTAAGGCAAAGCTTAGGCTCGGCATAAAGATAAACCTCTCTGTAAATACCACAGAGCCACCACATATCCTGATCCTCGAGATACGATCCGTCAGAATATCTGTAAACCTTTGCAGTCACAAGATTTTCACCCTTCTTAAGCACCTTTGTAACATTAAACTCATGTGGAGTCATTGAACCCTGAGAATAGCCGATAAATTCACCGTTGACGTATACCTCAAGAGCGGATTTTGCCGCACCGAAATGGAGGAAAATCTCTCTGCCGTCAAAGCATTCGTCAAGAACAAAGCTTCTTCTGTAAAAGCCGATTTCCTGCATATTATGGTCTATTGAAGGAATTTTGCTTTTACTTCTTGAAAAAGCCTTCGGAAATGTGCTTGCATAATAATAAGGAACGGAATATCCCTCTGTCTGCCAAACTGACGGAACCTTTATCTCGTCCCAATGAGAATCGTCAAATGAGGGCAATTGGAAATTTTCAGGCTGATTTTTAAGTCCTCTCTGCCAGTAGAATTTCCACATACCGTTAAGCGACTGCTTGTATTTGCTTTCCTCTCCGGAAAGTGCCTGCTCCTCGCTGTCAAAAGGAAGCATAAGAGCGTGACCGTCTTCCTTGTTAATCTTAATGATTGACGGGTCTTCCCATCTGAATTTTGCCATAGCTATACCCCTTAAGTTATATTTTTGTACTTACTATATTAACCGAATAAACAGAAAATGTCAAATTGACTTTATTTCAAGCTAAAATACGCATAATAGATTATGGACAAACGGACAAGTATTTGATATAATTATAAAAAACAACAAAACGGAGCAGATATAATGATAGTAAGAGTAAATAAAGATAATTTAGAGGAATACGAAGACTTTATAAAAAGGCATCCCAAGGGACTTTTTCAGCATTCGTCAAAATGGGCAAAGGTAAAGAGTGCATGGAAATTTGAGGCAATAATGCTCAAGGATGATAACGGTGAAATCATAGGCTCCGCCTCTGTTCTCATTCGTTCTATTCCCGTTATTAAAAATTCCCTTATGTACTGCTGTCGAGGCTTTGTCTGCGACGAAAACGATTTTGATACCTTTGACAGGCTGTTTGAGGGACTTTTGGAAATCGGTAAGGAATACAAGGCTTATTGCATTAAAATCGACCCTGAAATTGTTATTGAAAATAAAGAGTACAAGCAGCACCTTTTGGAAAAGGGCTTTAAGGAGTTAAACCCCGGCTGTATGGATTTTGAAAATGTTCAGCCCAGATTTGTATACTGCTTTGACTACAACGGTATGGACGAGGATGAGCTAATGCTCACCTTTAAGTCAGACTACAGAAACAGAATCAGAAAGGCTCCGAAAAAGGGTGTTGAGGTTAAGGTCTGCGGTAAGGAGGCACTTGACGATTTCATAAGAATTATGAATGAAACAGGAGAAAGAGACGGCTTTTCCACAAGGCCGAAATGGTATTTTGAAAAGATACTTGACTGTATGACTGATGACGCAAGGCTCTATATGGCATACTACAACGGCGAAGCAATCGCAGGCACACTTGCAATTAAATGGGGACAGAATGTTATGAAATATCAGTACGGTGCCTCCTCAAATGCTCACAGAAATGTTTATCCAAACTATGCTCTGCAATGGGCTATGATGAAATGGGGTATGGAATGCGGCTGTAAAACATATGATTTCGGCGGTATTTCCGGCGACTGTCAAAATCCCGAAAACCCCCACTACGGCTTATGGAGATTTAAGCACGGCTTTGGCGGTTATATGAAGGAATTTGTGGGCGAATTTGACTACGTCATCAACAAGCCTGTATATAACCTTTATAATTTGGCAACTAAAATCCTTGAAAAAATCAGATAATAACAGGACAAAATAATGAGCAGATATATAATAGATAAAAATAAGCTTGAAGAAAATATAAGAATTATAAAAGAAAAAGCCAAGGTTGACGTTATAGGAGTGGTAAAGGGAAACGGCTACGGCTTCGGCATAAAGGAATTTGCAGGCGTGCTTAAGGATAACGGTATAAAAACCTTTGCCGTTACAGAGGTTGACGATATTGAGGAGCTTAAAAGCGTACTCGATGATGACTGCAATATTCTTGCAATGCGTTCAACAGGTATTGAAGAAGAGGCAAAAATTATTGCCGAAAACGGCTGTATCGCCACAATAGGCTCCCTTAATTCAGCTGAGGTTATGGACAAGGTTTCGTCAGATTTAGGCATTGTTACAAAATGCCACCTGAAAATTGACACAGGTATGGGCAGATACGGCTTTATGCCAAGTCAGGTGGAGGACGCAATAAAGTGCTACGGCTTTAAAAATCTTAAATTTATCGGAGCATATACTCATTTTTCATCTGCCTTCAGAAACACTGAGCTTACAAAGGCTCAGCTTGAAATGTTTAAGGATACAATGGAGCAGATAAAAAAGGCAGGCAATGATGTGGGAATCATCCACGCCGCAAACTCCCCTGCTCTTTTAAATGTCGATGACGTTTGCCTTGACAGCGTAAGAATAGGATCCGCCTTTACAGGCAGGGTTATAACAAAAAGCAAGACGCCGCTTAACCGCATTGGCTATCTTGAGGCAGAGGTTATTGAAACAAAAACCGTTCCTGCCGGATATGCAATCGGCTACAACGGACTTTACAAAACAAAAAGAGAAACAAAAATTGCCATAGTGCCTATCGGTCACTATGACGGCTTCGGTCTAACAAAGGAAAAGGAGATTGCCGATTTTCATTCCGTTCTTTCTCAGTTTAAAAAATATCTAAAAAAGACGCAAATGTATGTAAGAATTAACGGCAGAATGTTCAGCGTTATAGGTGAAATCGGTCTGTCACATACGGCAGTTGATATCACGGGAAGCGATGTTAAAGTCGGTGACACTGCAACAGTGGACCTTTCTCCGCTTATGGTAAACCCGAGAATAAAAAGAATATACAAATAGTCAACAAAGAAATAGGCTGTACCTTTCCTAAACGGATTGATACAGCCTTTATTCTATTATTTATTTCCAGCTCTGAATAACTGACGGATTTTCGAAAATCTCATCAAGTCTTCTGAAAAACGGTACTATATCGCCGTAGTCAAGAGCTCTATGATCAATGGCAATGGTAAGAGGAAGAATGAGCCTTGGTTCAATCTTATCAACGCCGTTTTCGTCTGTTACAACAACAGGTCTTTTCTGTGCGGCATTAATTGCAATAGCAGTTGTCTGAGGGGGGATAATTTCAAGAAGGAAGCATTCGCCCTTCTGCTCTCTGTAAATTGAGCCGAGGTTTGAAATAGTAGTTGTACCCTGCTCAATATCGTGCTTTGTCAAACGATCCTTTGTAGGAATAGAGTAATACTTTTTCTTTGCATCTCCGCCTAAGGTCTTAACCTTATGCTTGCCCGGCATTTTTGAGCCGTAAAGCCTTCTGATTGCCTGAAGCACCTTTCCCTGCTTAAGTCCGTTAAGTGTATTATCAAGGGAAACCTCAAACATAACCTCGTTCATATCGGAGTTCTTTGCTCTTCTTATGCTGTCGTTAATATCGGCAGTCATTTGGGACAGAGTCTTATCTCCCATATCGTGCATATTAATTGTCATCATTTCTCCGCTCGGAAGCACCATAGGCATTGAAATATCAATATGGTCAAAATATTTAAGAGTTCCTCTGACAAGCTTTCTGTTAAATTCAAGGTGTGTATTCATTTTCGGTGCCGCTTTATATCCCTCGCAGATAATTTTAAGCATAACCGTATTAATTGTTATTTTCTTCGACTTATCGGTACAGTCGGCATTAAGCTTTTTACATTCCTTAAAAAGCTCTGTAACGTCTGCATTATATACTAAAGTAGCGTGTGGGATAGTTTCCCAGCTTTCCGCCGTCATATTTGATACAATTTTACGTGCAATACCAAAATGTTCTTCCTTAACTAATGCCATTCTTATGTTCTCCTTTTAATAATATACGGCTTTCAACCGTTTAATTTTCTGATTGCAGCTTTTCCTTGGCAGAGGCTATTTTGTTCTTAACGCCGTCTTTAATCTGTTCCTTTGCCGATGACAGATAGTCCTTTATCTCATCCATAGAAAAAGGCTCCTCGTTAAATCTCTTGGTGTATTCAAGAACAAGATGCGGTCTGAATTTAGGATGAGCAATAGAAATAAGCGCCTTTGCCCTTTCCTTAAGTGTTTTACCCTTGAGCTGAGCAATGCCGTATTCCGTTACAACGTAGTTGACGTCATTTCTCGGCGTGGTAACTGCACTGCCCTCCGTAATAAGAGGAACAATTCTTGAAATCATACCGCCCTTTGCCGTTGATGGCATAGCAATAATAGAGCGTCCGCCCTTACTCATAGTTGCGCCTCTGACAAAATCCACCTGACCGCCTACGGCTGAATACTGATTAAGACCGACAGTATCGGAAACCACCTGACCTAAAAGGTCAACCTGCAGACAGGAATTTATTGAAACCATATTATCGTTTTTGGCAATTTCAATAGGATTATTTACATAATCAATAGGGTGAAGCTCAACAGACGGATTGTTAT
This sequence comes from Eubacterium sp., assembly GCA_051894075.1. GTDB lineage: Bacteria > Bacillota > Clostridia > Oscillospirales > Acutalibacteraceae > Eubacterium_R. The sequence goes on along the minus strand of JBJFHZ010000104.1, from coordinate 10,279 downwards.
TAATATAGTCGTTAAGCTTTTGAGAGCCGAATGCCGCTCCGATAACGGTTCTGTAAATATTAGTTTGCTTTTTCTTGTTATTAATAACGCCTGCTTCAAGCAAATCTACGACACCGTCACCCACAAGCTCACTGTGAAGCCCCAAATCCTTTTTGTCCCAAAGCTGAGCACAGACAGCGTTAGGTATACCGCCGATACCAAGCTGAAGGCAGTCGCCGTCGTTAATAAGTGAAGCACAGTATTTACCGATTTTCATTTCAGTATCGGTAATTTCAACGCCCTTAACCTCGGGAAGCTTTTCGTCATACTCAACAAAATATGTAAAATCTCTTACATGCTTAATGCTGTTGCCGAAGGTTCTGGGCATATATTTATTTACCTGAGCAATAACAATCTCGCAGTAATCGGTGGTTCCTCTTGTATAATCAACAGTTGTTCCAAAGGAAACATAACCGTGTTCATCGGGAGGAGAAACCATAACAACGCTTACTCTCGGGCATATATAATTTTTTATAATCTCGGGAATCTCATAAAAATGAGATGTGGTAAATTCGCTTACACCTGTTGAAATAGCTTTTCTGTTGCTTGGTGAAGCAAAAAGACAGTTCAAGGTGAAATGACCGTTCATTTCAGGTCTGCACCATGGAGAGTCCCCCAAGGTAAGCATATTTATTATTTCAACATTATGATAATCCTCATAATGCTCAACTAATGCTCTTTCAATTGCAAATGGCTCTCCGCAGCCAAAGCCCGTTACAACCTTATCATTATCGTGAATTGCTTTAATGGCTTCATCGGCTGTGACAAGCTTGCTTTTATAAATTTCTTTCCAATCCATCTCCTATACCCCTTAATTTTTTACGAAATGAATTATTTGTATAAACCTATCATTTTTATAATACATTAATTTACATCACATTGTCAATAAAATAATTATTAAATATTGCACATAATTAATATGCATTATATAATATCTTGCAGATAATCAAAGAACAATTTTAACGAAAATAATCTTTAATAACAGAAACGAGGATATTTAATGGCAAAAAATATGATTATCGGTCAATCGGGAGGACCTACGGCAGTTATAAATTCATCTCTTGCAGGCGCCATTGACTACGCATTCGGGCAAAAGGAAATTGATACAGTTTACGGAATGATAAACGGTATTGAGGGCTTTCTTGACGGAAACGTAATAAATTTGACCGATATTTTCAAAAGCAATCCATACGAGCTTAACAGAATGAAGCTGACACCTGCAATGTATCTCGGCTCCTGCAGATATAAGCTTAAAGACGATGAAAAGGAATATCAAAAAATTATTGATTTACTTGTAGAAAGTAATATCGGATATTTCTTTTATATCGGCGGTAACGACTCAATGGACACGGTTTACAGGCTGTCTGAATACACGGTCAGTCACGGTGTTGACATAAAAATTGTAGGCATACCGAAAACCATTGACAATGACCTTGTGGGGATAGACCACTCCCCCGGCTTTGGGAGTGCGGCAAAATATATTTCCTCGGCAGTTAGGGCAGTTGCCTATGACACAAGCATATACAATGTAAAAAGTGTTCATATCATAGAAACTATGGGAAGAAATGCAGGCTGGCTGACAGCATCGTCTGTACTTGCAAGGCACGGCGACTCCATTGCGCCCCATCTTATTTATCTTCCCGAGGTACCATTTTATACAGAAAAATTTATTTCAGATGTTAAACAAAAGCTTAAGGAATACAACTCTGTAATAGCCGTTGTAAGCGAGGGACTTAAAGATAAAGACGGAAGATATATATGCGCTCAAAGCAAGAATGTTGACCGTTTCGGTCATGTAATGCTCAGCGGTACGGCAGCATATCTAAAATCCTGTATTGAAGAGGAAATCGGCTGTAAGGTAAGGGCGCTTGAGCCAAGCGTGCTTCAAAGAAGCGGCGGTCACATTTCCTCTCTGACAGATGTTGAGGAGGCTTTTAATTTAGGCACTGTGGCGGTAAAGGCGGCTCTCAAGGGTCAGACAGGAGTTTTCTCCACGCTTAAAAGAACATCAAATATTCCATATAGTGTTGAATATAAAACCGAAGATGTATCTGTTGTGGCAAACGCAGAAAAGACTGTTCCTATTGAATGGATTAACAGCGAAGGAAATGATGTTACACAGGAAATGATTGATTATCTCAACCCGCTGATTGAGGGTGTTGCACAGACGCCTTACAGAAACGGTCTGCCCGATTATATCGACATTTCGCATCTTGATATAAGAAAGCAAAAATACAGAGATTAAAAAATTCCGCAGGATAAATTTCCTGCGGAATTTTTTAATCATATTAGCAAATTAGGGGTTATCAGTGTGTTACTGTAACAAACATTCGTAGGGGCAGGTCTCTGCGCCTGCCCGAAAATTTAATTTTGCGGGAGGGGATGGAACCCCTCCCCTACAAACATAAACAACGCCGATATTACAAATCAACCGTAGGGGCGACCAGTGGTCGCCCGCTTATAACGGGCTTGCACTGCAAGCCCCTACGATAGTTTGATACAATAACATATTGAAAATTTGCGGGATGTCGAGGACGCCATCCCCTACAAAATATCAAGAACGCTCCTGTAATAATGTAGGGGTCGGCGTCCCCGACAACCCGTAATATTCGCTTCAAAAATACCTCGATAAATACTAATTTAATATTCCACCTTAAAGCCTTCCTCTGCCTCGGCTACCTTAAGCATTACGGCACACTCTATACGCTTTCTGTGAAGCTCACATCCGAAATCGTAAACACCGTTTACACTGCCGGTAGTATGGTATGCATTAGCGGCACAACCGCCCGAGCAATAAAGCTTTGCAAAGCAATCCTTACACTCCTTATGAGAATAGACATTGCATTGCTCAAATTGATTTAAAACATCCTTATTGGTAATGCCCTTCCAAATATCACCCAAAAGGAATTTTTCATCACCCACAAACTGATGACAGGGGTAAAGCTCACCGCTTGGTGTGACGGCAAGATACTCCGTACCTACGCCGCATCCTGATACCCTTTTAACAATACATGGCCCTGCATCAAGGTCTATCATATAGTGATAAAAGGTAAAGCCGTTGCCGTTTCTGTATCTTTTGAGCATTTCATCGGCAAGAAGCTGATACTGCTCCTTAAGCACAGGCAAATCCTCTTTTTTTAAGGCATATGCCTCCTTTGAATCACATACAACCGGCTCAATGGAAAGCTCCTTAAATCCTAAATCTGCCATATGTATAATATCCTTTGAAAAGTCAAGATTATTATGGGTATATGTTCCTCGCATATAATAATCCCTTTGATTTCGGGAATCGGCAAATTTTCTAAATTTATCAACGATTAAATCATAAGAGCCCTTGCCGTTTGGTGAAACTCTCATTTTGTCATTTGTGGCTTTTCTGCCGTCAAGGGATAAAACAACATTTCCCATTTCCCTATTGCAGAAATCTATAACGTCGTCTTTTATAAGCAAGCCGTTTGTGGTAAGAGTAAAACGGAAATTCTTATTGTATTTCTTTTCAATACTGCGGCCGTATTTTACAAGTTCCTTACAGACCTCCCAGTTTAAAAGAGGCTCTCCGCCGAAAAAGTCAACCTCAAGATTTCTTCTTGTTCCGCTTTGCTCAATAAGAAAATCAATGGCTCTTTTACCTGTTTCAAGGCTCATAAGCCCTTTAGGTCCGTCATACTCGCCCTTACCTGCAAAGCAGTATTTACAGGCAAGATTACAGTCATGGGCAACATGAAGGCAAATTGCCTTAACAACCCCCTGACGCTTTTTGAACTGTTGTGCAGTCGCCTCAAAGGTATCCTCGGCAAACAGTCTGCCCTCTGATTTAAGCCTTTCAATATCCTCAAAGCAGATGTCGATATCTTCAGAAGTTACCTCGCTGTCATCTTTATATTTATCAAGAATGAATTTCTTTATATCATCCTTTGTATTATTTTCATACATAGTTATAATATCAAAGGTTGCCTCGTCAACAGAGTGAACACAACCGCTGTTTTGGTCAATAATGATATTATAGCCATTCATTTTATATCCGTGTACCATAATTCTCCTGACATAGAAAAAGGTGGGAAAACCCACCTAATTCAAGCTAAATATTACTCAATTATTTCTTGAGCTGCTCGCACTTCTGGTTTGCTACTGAGCAAGATGTCTTGCTTGCTGACTGGCATGATGTCTGACATTCGCCGCAGCCGCCCTTCTTTGCTGATTCACAAAGGTTACGTGAGCTTAAAGTGTTAATTCTTTTCACAAAGAACACCTCTTTCTAAAATTTTATCGTACCTATTCTACAATAATATTACTGCTTTGTCAATATTTTTGAGGGCAGTAAAGACGTATCTGACAAAACATTTACATTATTTTCGATAAGTGCGGAAATATAATCAATATTTTCCGGCTTAATAACCTGACCGGGAACAAGAATAGGACAGCCCGGTGGATAGGCATAAACATACTCTGCGCAGATTTTTCCGACACATTCGGATAAAGCTGTCTCTGCTGTATTTTCAGCAAAAAAACTACCCTTCATTTTTTCGGGAACAACAGGTGCTTTAATATTAAATTCTGCTTTTTCTCTTTTTTCAAGGGAACTTAATGCTTTATAAAGCCTTTCAAAGCCCTCATTGGTGTCACAGACGGTTGAGATTAAAATTACGTATTTTAATGCAGAGCCCTCTGCCTCAATGCCGTAATCATTTCTTAAAGCATTTTCAAGCTCAGCTCCTGTATATCCGTGGGCGGAAACAATAATTCTTGTTCTATCGTCATTTTCAAGAATATCAATGTTATCAAGGGAGGAAGCCTTTTTATAAAATCCGTCAAGGCGCTTTTTGTAATCATCAAAGGCTTTTTCGCTGTTTACAAGAAAATCGGTACATTTATCAACCGAATCAAGAAGAACATAGCTGGGTGAGCTTGTTTCAAAAATATCAAAATATTTTTTCACAGAACCGATATATTTTTCATTATTAACATTAACAATTGCCGTTTGAGTAAGGGCAGGCAGAGTTTTATGAAGTGACATAACGTTGATATCGCCGACAGGTCTTTTTGGCAACCAAGAGGCAAAACCGAAATGGGCGCCGTGGGCGGAATCCACAATCAGCGGAACAGAACATTTAATATCGCTGACAAAGCCCTCATAGGTGGGTGATGTAATAACCACCGCACAGGCATTCGGGTGTTTTTTCAGGGCATCATCAACGCTTTTTTGCGTTATTCTTCCCCAGCAGGAATACTCAAAATTATATTCAGGTGTAATGAAATAAACGTCTAAGCCGTTGATTACGCAGGCATTATATACCGATTTATGACAATTGGCGGCAATAATAATTTCTCCGCCCTTTTTGCAAACAGCGCTTACTGCAGACAAAATACCGCAGGTTGAGCCATTAACGGAAATAAAGGTCCTTTTGGAATTATTAATATTTGTCAGCCTATCTTCAATATCCTTTATAACGCCTGTGGGAGAATGAAGATTATCAAGTCCGTAAATTTCCGTAGCATCAATGCTTTCTCCCGTTATTGCCAGTCCGCTTCTTCTTTTATGACCGGGCATATGAAAGGGATATGATGTCAGATTATTAAGTTTTTCATCAAGCTTCAACCTTAACTCTCTCCCCTTTCAAATTATGTATCAATAGCAAAACGTACCCTACAAGCACTGGCACAACCTCAATAAGTGCAGTCTCCTTAAAGATTATAAGAAAGACCAAATCAGTCAGCAAGACGGCACCGCATATAACTGCCGAAATATAATTTTTTGTCAAAACAAAAAGCAAAAATACGGTAATTCCCGTAACTGCAGAAAAAGCCAGCGAGCCTATACAATGAGCAAGATACTGTGAATATTCGCTATAATCAAAGTCACAGCAAAGGGTTAATATCATACCCAAAAGGGATACTGCAAGCAGAAAAATATAAAACTTATATTTTGTTTTTGAAAAACCGATATGAATATCAAATGCAAGGGCAAAATATGTACTTATTCCCCAAAGGGCAAACATAACAGGGTGAACAAGTCCCACCTTTGACAAGGCACTTTCATTTCCGAAAAGTCCCGTAATACGCAAATAGCAAACAGTTATAATAACCGCCGCAATTACACTTATTAAGCATGCAATCCTTTTTATACTGATATCAAGCAAAAGTAATTACCCTTCCTCCTCAAACATCATACTAATAATTTAAGTTTTTAAAGCACGTTTGTCAATAGCAAACGAAAACAAAATATATATAGATATTTATTCACACCTATGCTATAATCAAATAAGAGGAGTGATTAAGATGCTTAAGCCGTCACTTATTGCAAAAACAGATGCAAAGGCTGACAAAAATCAAGTTGCGGAAATTAACGGATTGAGAATTACCTGTCTTACCTCACGTTTAATCCGTGTTGAAAGCGGTAGCTTTACCGACCTTGCAAGCTATACCGTATGGTTTCGCAGATTTGACGCACCGAAAATGAATGTTTCCTGCAAAGGAAATAATATTCTCGTTGAAACAGATGATGTTATTTTTACAATAAAATCAAACAAACCCTACAGCGTTTATTTCAAGGACACGAAAAATACAGAGGTTTTCAGCAAGCAGAAAAATTTAAAGGGCACAAGACGCACCCTTGATATGACCTTCGGTAAGGTTTCCCTTGACGACGGAATTATTACGGAAAACGGAGCATACCTTCTTGACGACAGCAAATCCATGCTTCTTGATGAAAGCGGTCATTTTGTTGCAAGAAACGGCAATTCCAAGGATTATTATGCCTTTGCATACGGAAAGAATTACAGAGAAACACTAAGAGCTTTTTATAAAATAAGCTCCCCTGTTCCTCTTATTCCCCGTTTTGCCCTTGGTGTGTGGTGGAGCAGATACCACGCATACACTCAGCAGGAATATCTTGATTTAATGGCTGAATTTAAAAGACACGATATTCCCTTGACTGTGGCAACCGTTGATATGGACTGGCACTGGGTTAAGGATATTGACAAAAAATTTGGTATCAAATATAACGGTTGGACAGGATATTCCTGGAACACAGAGCTGTTTCCGAATTATAAGGAATTTCTTTCTGACTTGAAGAAGGATAATCTCCACGTTACCTTAAATCTTCACCCCGCAGACGGTGTACATTCTTATGAGGATATGTATGAGGAAATGGCAAGGGCGGTGGGTATTGACCCGAAATCAAAGAAAAAGGTTGATTTCAAATGCTCCGATGATAAATTCTGGAACGCTTATTTTGACATATTACATAAGCCTTACGAAAAGGACGGCGTTGATTTTTGGTGGATTGACTGGCAACAGGGTAAAAAAAGCGATATGGAGGGACTTGACCCTCTTAACGCACTCAACCATTATCACTATCTTGACAATGCCGAAAGCGGTCAGATGCCTATGATTTTGTCTCGTTATGCAGGCTTAGGATCACACAGATATCCCTTAGGCTTTTCGGGTGATACGGCAATAAATTGGAAGGTTCTTGACTTTCAGCCATATTTTACCGTCAATGCCTCTAATGCCGCTTACTCCTGGTGGAGCCACGATATCGGCGGTCATCATATGGGTTACAGAGATGACGATTTATATATGAGATGGCTTCAGTTCGGTGTTTTCTCTCCTATTATGAGACTTCACTCAACAGCTATTGAGCTTCTCGGAAAGGAGCCCTGGAAATATAAATCAGAGGTTTATCATTGTGCTAAAGAATGGCTTAACCTAAGGCACAAATTGATTCCGTATATTTTCACAATGGACTACAGAACTCATACTGACGGCATTTCTCTTTGCGAGCCTATGTATTATTCTTATCCCGAGAAAAATCAGGCTTACAACGTACCTAATCAATATATGTTCGGCAGTGAATTAATGGTCTGCCCCATTACAAAGCCACAGCACAAAAGCATTAATATGGGAAGTGTTGACGCATGGCTACCAAAAGGCAGATGGACTGATATTTTCACAAATCAAAGCTATGACGGTGAGCAGTCCTTAACACTTTTCAGAGATCTTGATACTATACCTGTTCTTGCTAAAGAGGGAGCAATAATTCCCCTTTCCGCTGACAGGGGTAACAAAACCGATAACCCCGAAAGCCTTGAAATATGGGCATTTTCAGGAAACGGAAGCTTTGTTATGATAGAGGATAATTCAAAGACAGATTTTAATGAGCACAAGGCGGAAACGGAATTTGAAATTGAGTATGTAAATAACAAGCTGACATTTACAATTAACGCTGTTAAAGGCGACCTGTCAGTTATTCCAAGCAAGAGAAATTACAAGGTTATTATTAAAGACATCGACGTAAACGGCAAGCCTCTTGAATTTGACTTTAGCGATGCAGATGTAACCGAGGCACACTCAAAGGTCTTTGAAAATGCAGTTAGATTTAAAAACGAAAGCCCACGTGACGCAGTAATCAGAATTATGTCACGCTGGCAGGAAAAAACGCATAAAAAAGACAGAGCATATAAACCTTTTCAAAATCTTACAGACAAAGCAGAAATTGAAACAACGCTTAAACATTCCCGCCTGCCTAAAGTAATAAAATCGGCAATAGAGGAATGCTTGAATTTGGCATAAAATAATATAAATCAGCAAAACGGCAGTCAATCAGACTGCCGTTCATTATTATTCATATTTTATTTGGATTGTCAGTTCTGTCTAACAAATAATCAATGTTAGTCTGAAAAAAATCTGCAAGAATAATAAGCGTTTCCGTAGGAGGAATTCTATCGCCGTTTTCATATTTGGAAATAAGTGCCTGCTCTATCCCCGTCTGCATCTGCATTGCAATCTGTGTCAGACCCTTTTCTTTTCTCAACTTCTTCAAATTTTCACCCAAAGCATCATCACCAATGACATTATGTCATATTTTATTATTGACAATTATGACATTTTGTCATATACTTAAAACAGAAAAATTTAGGAGGTAAATTTATGAAAAAAATAATAAGTATTTTACTGTCGGCAATAATGCTGACAACAGTTACAGCAGAGATAGATTTTTCTGCATATGCAGGAAGCTATGATACGGTAGGTACTGCAAGGCAGTACAATATCGGTACATCTATTACCGGCTATTTTTCAAATAATGATGCCGTGGATTATGTTAAATTCACATTGAATGAATCAGGCATCGTAAGCTTTACATTTAGTGGCTCAGATAGCTACAACGTACGTATCCTTGGCTCTGACAATTCATCAAATATACATTATGAATCGATAGATTACAATGATAATTTAGGATATGCATATAGAGAAGATTACTGTAGACTTACGGCTGGAGTTTATTATTTGAAAGTTACCGCAGGATATATAAATAACAACTACACTATAAGTAGTAGTTTTACTTCTGCTAATGAGAGCTTTTATGAAAGCAGAACACAAGATAACAACACAATCCCAAAAGCAACCGGTATTGAACTTAATACCGGTTATACAGGACAAATAGGTTATGGTGATGACACTGATTTTTATTCCTTTACTGTAACAGAAGGAACATATATTGTTTATATAAAATCTGATGAAGATGTGAAGTGTTCATTTTGGAACACAAATGGTGAAATAATAGGTCACTATTGTAATATAGATGTAAATGAATCAATAGGTTACGCAGAACATTCCGAATCTATTTCATTAAGTGCAGGAACTTATTGCTTTAAGGTTAGCGGAAAATGGAATTATGGTGCTAATTACTCATTCTCAATTTCAGCACCACATCAGCATGCATATGGCTATGCTTACACCGTTGCACCTACATACACCGCACAAGGATATGATGTTTATACCTGCTCCTGTGGTAACAGCTACTACACAAACTATAAACCTGTTAAAAAACTCAGCAAGGTTACATTAAGTAGTGTAAAGGCAACAGGTAAAAAGAAAATTAAAGTAAGCTGGAAAAAGAAATCAGGAGCAAGCGGTTATCAAATTTACTGGGCAAAGGACAAAAGCTTCAAAAAGGTAGTAGCAAAGACTATTGTAAAAGGCGGAAAAACCACGTCTTACACAGGAAAGAATTTTACTAAAGGCAAAAAATACTACGTTAAGGTAAGAGCATATAAAACCGTAAACGGTAAAAAAGTATACGGCAGTTGGAGTACTGTAAAAAGCGTTAAATGTAAATAATCAGAGAAAGCCCTTCTCAGAAGCTCAAGACTTCTGAGGAGGGTTTTTGCAAAATATAATCCGCCATGCAAATTAGGGTTTGTATAGTACATCTGCAAAAGCAGATATATTATGTTTCCGC